>JASHVP010000043.1 GCA_030044475.1 Thermoplasmata archaeon
AACGTCAACGACCTCGCCGCGGTCGGAGCCCGCGCGGCGGGCCTCGTCGACACGATCCTGTGCGCGCGGCCCGACCCGTCGGCGTTCCGGGCGATCGGCCGGGGGATCGACCGCGGCCTCCGCCGGGCCCGATGCACGCTGCTCGGAGGAGAGACCGCGGTGGTCCCGGAGATCGTGGCGGGAGTCGACCTGGGGGGGACGGCCCTCGGGTTCTTCCCCCCCGGGCGGGCCCCCGTCCTCGGGGACCGGATCCGGGCCGGCGACCGGCTGCTCGGGCTGAGGTCCCACGGCGTCCATGCGAACGGCTTCACGCTCGTCCGCCGGCTGCTCCGGGAGCGTTCGGTCGACGTCCGCCGGCCCCGGCCCGGCGGTCGCCTCTCGCTCGCCCGCGAGCTCCTCCGACCGACACGGATCTACTCGACGCCGGTGGACGCGGTCGCCGGACTGCGCGGGGTCCACGGACTCGCCCACGTCTCGGGCGGGGGCGTGCGCAACCTCGTCCGCCTGCGGGACGATGTGCGGTTCGTGTTCGATCGATGGCCCTCTCCCCCGCCGTTGTTCCGATGGCTCGCGGAGCTGGGCGACCTTTCGCCCCGCGAGATGTTCGAGACGTTCAACATGGGGGTCGGCTTCGTGCTGGTCGTCGACCCGGCGTCGCAGGCGCTCGTGCGGCGCCACTTGGCCCGGTCCGGGGGCGCGGACGTCGTCGAGATCGGGCGTGTCGGGCGGGGGACGGGGGTGGCGGTGCCGCCCGCCCACGTCGAGTACGAAGGCTACTCCTGACGACTCCCCCATGACCCAGGCCCCGTCGGCCGCACCCCGAACCGCCGGGGCGGCCGTCCGCGCGACCGCCGTGGGCCTCGTCGTCCTGTCGGCCTTTCTCTGGGCGACGTACTATCTCTTCGTCCTATGGGCGACGCCCGCCGCCACTCCGTCGTCGATCCTCGTCGTCCCGTTCCTGGTCGGGGGGTCCGCCTACCTGGGGCTCGCGACCGCCCGCGGGGCCGGTCGCACGTTCCTGCGACTGTTCCTCGCGCCGTCGGCCTACGTCCGGATCCTGCTCCTCATCGGCATGCAGGTGTCGGTCCTGGCGGCCACGTACCTCACCGGCCCGGTCGACTCCTCGCTCCTCTCTCTCATCGGGGACGTCGTCGCGACCCCGATCGCTGCGGCCACGCTGTACGGGGTCCACCGGCGGCAGCTCTTCTCGGTGCTGTTCGCGGTCGGCGTCGGGCTCAACCTGGTCGGCGGCGGGCTCGCCATCGCGGGCGGTCAGCGGCTGGCCGCCGTGCCACCGCTCGGCTGGCTGATCGTGCCGGCGATCCCGCTCACGGTCGCCCTGTACGTCCTGTTGACCGCGCGAGCGAACGAATCGCTGCCGCAATCGGCCGTCGTCGGCCAGTCGATGCTGGGCGCGGGCCTCGTTCTGGTGCTCCTCTCGCCGCTGCTTCCGGGCGGAGCGGGCACGCTCTTCAGCCCGCCACCGAAGGCGCTCCTGCTCCTCGTCGCGACCGGGATGACGAGCTTCTTCGGGTCGCCGGTCCTCTACTTCGCGGCGATCGGTCGGGTCGGGCTCGTCCTCCCGCCGATGCTGATGACCGGGATCCCGGTGTTCACGCTACTCCTCTCGGCGGTCTTCCTCGGGCTCTCCCCTCCGCTGGTCGCCCTGCTCGGCATCCCCATCGCGGTCGCGGGCGGCCTGGTCGCGATCCGCGCGGAGGCGGCCGCCCCCTCGGCGGCCGCCCCCACGTCGACCCTCTGAGCGAGCGGGTCACTGGAAGTCGGCGAGGCTCTTCGTCGAGCTCCGCCGCTTCGGAGGCTTGCCCAGGTCGGCGACGGAGGTCTCGAGCGTCGCGGCCGGTCCCCGGGGCGCGCCCCCCTCGGCCGGCTCCGACCCTCCGAGCCGCTGCTGGTGACTGCCGCGGAGGAGGGCGGCGGCATCCCAGTCGAACACTTCCGTCACGCGCGCGAGGGTTTGGGCGACGCGGTCGGCGTAGTACTCCCAGTCCGGTTGCTTCCCGAACGGGCGGCCCTCGACCCACGGCTCGACCTCCTGCGGGGACGCCCGCGAGTTCGTGACGACCCAGGAGACCCGCATCCCGGGGATGACGTCGTACCCCTCGGCACGCAATTGGCGGAAGACGCGCAGGAACGGGAGCGACTCGCGGGTCGACTCGTTGTACTCGCTCTCCGGCCGGACGGATCGGGAGATGACGAGCCGTTCGGGGGGCACCTGGTGGCCGCGCACCTGCTGGACGAGCTCGCGCGAGCGCCGGACCGCCCCCTCGGTGTCGCCTCGGAGCACCAGGTCGAACACCTCCAGGAGCGCCTCCGACTGGAAGTCGAACGAGTCGGTCCGGCGGGTCTCGTATCCGCGGACGATCACCTCCTCCCGGGGCCACGCGGTCCGGCCGACGTACCGCTTCTTCGCCCCGTGGGAGAAGAATGACTCGTAGACCGACTGGAACTCGAAGGTCGTCCCCGTCTGGGTGAACCGTTTGGCGAGCGCCTCGCCGAATTCCCGGGCCCCCTCGAGCGTCGGGGTGGGCGACCGGACGAAGACGCTGTCGGTGTCGGAGTAGACGACCTCGTGGCCGTCGGCCTCGAGGGCGGAGATCACCGAGGTGATCGCCTCCCGCGCGAACGCCGTGATCGCCGCGCCGATCTCCTTGTTCGTGAACCGGTAGAAGCTCGAGGCGAGGACGCCGTAGAACGAGTTCATGAGGACCTTCACGGCGTTCTGGAGACCGTCGAAGTACTCGCGCAGCTCCGGCGAGTCGGCTTCCCGCGCGGCCTTCCGGAACCGGTCCCGGTCGGCGAGGAGTTCGGAGAGGATCTCCGGAATGACCCCCCGCCGGGCATCGGGAGTGAGGAACCGGGCCCCGTTCGGAGCGACCGTCGTCCCCTCCGGCGAGAGGGTCGTGAAGCAGAGGTTCCGCGAGATGATGATCGACGGGTACATCGACTTGAAGTCCAGCACGACGACCCAGCGGTAGATCCCCGGCCGGATCGCATGGACATACCCGCCCTCGATCGGCGCGTCGCGGCCCCCGAAGCGGCTCATCGGGACGCCGACGCCGCGGGCGTCGGCCCGCGGGATCAGCATCGCGTCGATGAACAGCGAGGTTCGTCCGTTCATCCCCTCCTCGAGCGGCA
>JASHVP010000044.1 GCA_030044475.1 Thermoplasmata archaeon
GCGCGAAGAGCCGCTGGCCGGCGGGGGTCATCGAGAGGTTCCCCCTCCGTCGGTCCGAGGAGTCCCTCATCCTCCGGACGAGGCCCTTCGTTTCCCGGGTGTGGTTGATCGCGGGGATCCCGGCCTTCGGGACGAAGTTGGGGAACGGCGTCGCCCTCCCGTCCCCGGGCGAGACGGGGGGAGGGGGGAACCGCCGGCGACCGCGATCCGCGGAACGAGGCCGACGAGGCTCGCGGGAACCTCCCCGGACCCGACCGTCGCGCGGTCGTGGGGTCTCCCGTCACTCCGCGCCGGGACACGTCATGAAGGCCGTCGTCCGGGGTCGTTACGGCAGGGCCGACACCCTGCCCCTCCGCGACGTCGAGACGCCCGTCCCGGACGAGACCAGCGTGCTCCTCCGCGTGCGGTCCGCCTTGGTGAACCGCATGGACGGGCGGATCTTCTCGGGCCGACCGCGAACGGCCACCCCCCGGCGACCTCGCACGCCACGCTCGCTCGGACCGCGATCTAGGGGGAGGTCCCGGCGTCGGTCCGTTGTCCGAAACGGAACCCTCGGGTGTCGATGACATCGAACGGGTTTCCGTCCGGGTCGGCGAGCGTCACGTAGTCGGCGTCCTCCGGCGCCGGCGGCCCCCGCGTCGCTCCGAGGGCGACGAGCCGTTCGACCTCCCCCGCCAGGTCGGCGGAGTAGAGGTCGAGATGGAACCAATACACCGGCCCCGGCCCGTCGGGGTCCTTCTGGAACGCGAGGTTCGGGCCGCTCCCGTGCGGGTCGAACAGAAGGGCCCAGTCCTCGGACTTGGGTCGGACGAACTCGTATCCAAGGGCCGCCTTCCAGAACTCGATCATCGGTTCCCATCGCTTGCAGTCGATCACGATCGACCCGATCCAGGTCGTGCCGGGCGCGGCCATACGCGCGGCCCAACCGGGGCCGGTATCTGATGGTGACTCGGGTCGCCGCGGGCTCGGTCCGTCGGGGGGAACGGGTTCGACCCCCGGCCGGAGCTCCGCGGAGCTCGGGGCCGACCGTCGCCCTACGCGCTCGCCGGGGGGCTGACGACCCTCCTCGCGGGTTCGATCAGGAACAGGACGCCCGCCAGGAAGACGAGCAGCGAGCCGACCAGCGCGAGCAGGCTCGTGTCCAGCCCGACGATCACCCAGCCGACGACCGCGAGAACGGCGAGGAGCACGCCGCTCGCGAACGGGCGGGCGCGCCAGTCGTGGCGCGCCAGCCACGCGAAGAACATCGCGAGGCCACCGACCACGAACAGCACGACCGCGTTCCCTGCGGCGCCGATCGCTCCGAAGGGGCGGCCCCGGACGAGCTCGACCGCGCCGACGATCAGGCTGACGACCCCGCCGAGCCCGATCAACGCCCCACCGAGCAGGCCGAAGCCGTAGCCGAGCCTCGGTTCCGTCAGTTCGGTCATGGTTGCGTACCCACCCCCGGAAAATTCGCTCTGCGACGCTCCGCCCGAAGGTCGGGGGGGCGGAACCCGCGCCGGCGGAACGAAGAGCGTCGGGCATCCTATTTCAAGGCTCGTCCCGCGAGCCCGACCTTCCGTGCGAAGCCTGGGGCGGCGCGACGCGCTTAGCTTCCGACTCCCTCCGCCGGGCGAGGCCGAGCGGTCGGGCGCTCCCCGGCCCCCCTCCCCTCGGGTGGTCCCGTGATCCGAACCAAGCGGGCGTACGAACCGGCGTCACCGGCCGACGGCCGAAGGATCCTCGTCGATCGCCTCTGGCCCCGGGGCCGGACGAAGCGTCAGATGGCGATCGACGCCTGGGAACGGGACCTGGCGCCCTCCCCGGAGCTGCGGGCCTGGTTCGGGCACGACCCCGCCCGGTACCCCGAATTCCGGGAGCGATACCGCGCGGAACTCCAGCTCCGGGCCGGAGCACTCCGGCGGATCGCCCGCGCGGCCGAGCCCGGGACCGTGACCCTGGTGTACGCGGCGAGGGACCCCGACCGATCGAACGCGACCGTCCTGCGGGAACTCCTCGAGGAGATCCGGCCCGGTCGACGGGCCCGGGCGGGGCGGCGCTCACCGGGCGACGTTCGCCCGACCGACGCCGCGGTCGGTGACGTCGACGGACCGGGGCCTCCAGAACGCCGCCACCGCGAGCGCCGCCAGCGGCGCGGCTAACAGGTACACCCCGAGATCGGTGTACGTGCCCGAGAGCACGGCCGGCGCGACGGAACGGGCCGGATTCAGCGAGCTCCCCGTCCAGGGGCCGATCACCCAGGTCGACACCCCGACCGCGGCCGGCGGCAGGGCGAGCCGCCAGCGGAATCGCCCCTCGCCCCGATCCGCGAGCACGAACACCGCGGCCACCAGAAGCGCCGTGAAGCCGGCCTCGGCGAAGAACACGCCGAGGACGCTCCCGTGCGAGGGCACCGTCGCGCCGAGGTGGTGGCCGTCGCCGACCAGGGACCACACCGCGGCCGAGCCCAGGAACGCGCCGGCGAACTGGGACCCCCAGTACTCCGGGACCTCCGCCCAGGCGAACCGGCCGCTGGCGGCGAGCGCCAGGGTCACCGCGGGGTTGAGATGCGCCCCGGAGTACCGGACGAACCCCCAGATCGGGACCAGTACGGCCGCGAACCAGGCGACGGCGAGCGCCGCCGGCGGGGCCCCCCCGACCTCGCCGGCGAGCACGATCGCCCCCGTCCCGATCCCCACGAGTCCGGCGGTCCCGCCGACCTCCGCGAGGCACCGCCCCGCCCGGTGCGTCGCCACCGGCGCTCAGCGTCCCGGCGCGAGGGCCGCGCGCCGCCGATCGCCGAGAGCGAGCTCCCGCCGGAGCCCTTCGACCCGGGCGCGCAACTCGTCGCGGACTCGCCGAAATCCCGCGTCGTCGAGGGAGGCGGGGTCCGGCAGACTCCAGTCGCGGACCCGGACCTGCGTCCGCACCGCCGGGCAACTCGCCCGGTCGAGGCACCCCATCGCGACCACCGCCCCCGCGGCCGCGAGCATCTCCTCCGTCATCCGTTGCGGCGGGTGCGCCGGAAGCTCCAGCCCGATCTCCTGCAGCATCCGGGCCGTCCTCGGATTCGGCGCGGCCGCGGGCTGGGTTCCGGCGGAGACGGCCGTCCACCCCGGGGGAGGGTTCGCCCGGAACATCGCCTCGGCCATCAACGAACGGCAGGCGTTCTCGACGCACACGAAGAGCACGGTCCTGGGGTCGGTCGGCATCCCGGTCACACCGCCGGCTTGCGGGCGCAGATGTCCGCCGGCACCACCGGCGGGGCGGCCGCGTAGACCCTCGGCGCCCCGGGCGCCGCCCCTCCTTTCCGGTCCAGGCTCACCGACGCGAATCCGACGAGCCCGAGCAACCGTCGGACCTCGTCGACCTCGAGCGCTCCCGAGACGCAGGACGACCAGAGCGAGGGATCGGCCCGCTCGGCCGCCGAGATCGGGCGGGTGGCCACCAGGTCCGAGACGGCGAACCGGCCCCCGGGACGGAGGACCCGGAACGCTTCCCGATAGACGGCCGCCTTGTCGGGGACCAGGTTGATCGCACAGTTCGAGATCACCACATCGACGGAGGCGTCCGCGACGGGCAGGTGCTCGATCTCGCCCACGCGGAACTCGACGTTCGTGAGGCCGCCGACGCGAGCGTTCGCCCGGGCCTTCGCGACCATCTCCGGGGTCCGGTCGACCCCGATGACCCGGCCGTTCGGGCCCACCCGACGGGCCGCGAGGAAGCAGTCGATGCCCGCCCCGCTCCCGAGGTCGAGGACGATCTCGCCGGGAGCGAGCTCGAGCAAGGCCGTCGGGTTCCCGCAGCCGAGCCCGAGGTCGGCGTCCCCCGGTAGGCTCGCGAGCTGTTCGGGAGAGTACCCCCGTGAGAGGGTGGGGGAGACACCGCCGTCGCCGCCGCAGCACCCCGTACCCGTTCCGCAGGATCCGGCGCCCGTCGAGGGAGAGCAGCAGCCTCCCCGGGTCGCGAGCTGGGCGTACCGCTCGCGGACGTGCTCCCGGGTCACGTCGGCCGGGGAGTCGGGTCCCGCCGGCTCGGTCATGGGGAGACGACCGAGGCGCCGGGGGCGAGCCGATAGAACATCCACTTCCCTTCCCGTCGCTCGGTCACCAGCCCCGCGTCCGCGAGGACGGCCATGTGATGGCTGACGGTGGCGTGGGAGAGACCCGTCGCGGCCTGGATCTCGCAGGCGCACAGCTCGTCCCGGCGTTGCAGGAGGGTGACGGCGAGCAGCCGGTTGGTGTCCGCGAGGGCCTTCATGCGCTCCAGAGAACGCGCAAACGCCGGGGAGCGACGGACCGCTCGGCCCATCGACCGGTACTCGGGAACGCAGCAGGACGCCTCGTCCCCCGTCAGGCGTTCCAAGCGTTCGCCGAGGATCTGGGTCGGACGGGCTCCGCTCATCAGGTCGATGTACATCAACATGAGAATATGTAGATGTCGGTCGACACGAGTGGGGATCCGGCGCGGGACCCGGCGGGCCCGTCCCGGACCGTCCGCCGGCGTCGGGCGGGGGGCTCCGCCAATCCACGGCGAGAGGCGACCCCGGGGGCTCGCCGCGGGGAACGTATGGCCTTAAGCGGACGACTTCTATCGCCGTCGGGAAGGTCATGCCGTACTACGAGTGCCCGGTGTGCGGGGGAGGCTACGTGATCGATCCGGCGCCGCCCCATCCGGTCTGCGATCGGGATGGCGCCGCCCTGAAGCGCGCCAGCGAAGCGTCGTACGAGTCCGGCGGGTCGGACGCCGAGGCCGAGCCGCGCCCCGCCAAGAAGGACGCCCGTCGCAAGCCGAAGAGCAAGTGAGCCGACCGGGGCGGCGGCCGCCCCGCTCAGCGTCGGCCCTTTAACCGTCGGGACGGTCGGCGGGAGCCGTGGCGGGCTCGGGGACCGGTCGATCGATCCGCGTCGTCCCCGGCGAGATCGCGTCCGGCACGGTGACGGTCCGGCTCGCGATCCCGACGGGCGCCCAGCCCGCGTGGCCGCCGTTCCGTCGATTGGCCGAGGGCATCGCGTCGCGGGGACGCCGGCTCCCGGCCCATGCCCACGAGCGGGAGGACGTCCTGACCTACATCGTCGAGGGGTTCGCCTCGTACCAGCTGGAGGGCGGTCCGGTGGAGTCGCTCCCGCACGGCGCCGCTCGCCTGCTCACCGCGGTGGCCCGGGCGAGTCACCGGGTCGACCCGGCCGAGGGCGCGTCGATCCGGTGGTTCAACCTCGTCGTCGGGCTCCCCCGCTCGTTCGCCGGTCCGGACCGCCTCCAGGCCGCCGGGCCGAACGTCGCGCCCGTCGAGATCGACAACGTCGCGGTCCGCAAGCTCGTTGGTCCCCGGGGACCGATGCAATCCGGGTCCGGTCTCGTCTGCGAGACGTTGACGTTCGAGCAGGAGAGCACCACGTTCCGACGCGTCGGCGCCGGATCCCGCGCGCTGCTGTACGCTTCGGGCGGCGACGGTTCGGTCGACGAGCAGCCGCTCAGCCCCGGGGAGACCGCCCTGATCGAGGGGGTCCCCGGGGTCTCGGTCCGCGGCCGTCCCGGATTTCGGGCGATCTGGGCGAGCGCGCCCACCGAACCGACGTAGCCCGATCGCCGCCGGCCGGTTCCGACCACCGATCGGTGGCCTACGCTTCGTGCAGGACGAGGACGTTCCCGTCCGGGTCCTCGAAGACCGCCTCGTGCCCCCACGGCTCTCGCTTCGGGGGCTGGGAGAACCGAACGCCCCGTTGCTCCAGCCGACGATGCTCGGCCGACAGGTCGTGGGTCGTCAGCACGAGACCGCGCAACGACCCGGCCGGCATCGAGTCGAACCACGTCACGAGCGTCAGGGAGACCGGACTGCCCTCGGGGGCGACCTGAACCCGTCGCATGCCGGGGACGCTGGAGTCGTCGCGGAGCAGGCGGAAGCCGAGGGTGTCGACGTAGAACGCCTTCGCCCGGTCGACGTCGGAGACCGGGACGGAGACGACCTGGATCCCGCGTACGCCCAGGTTGCCGGTCGTTGGGGTCCGGCGGTAGATGAGCGGGCCGATGCGTCCAGCCGATAGGTGAGCTCCTCGATCTCCCGGCCCCGGGCGGGGGCGAAGCTGGAGTTCGACCGGATCCGGACGAAGCCGGCCTTCTCGAGGACCCGGATGGAGGCGAGGTTGTCGCTCGCCACGCCCGCGAAGAGGGGGCGTTCGGGCCATCGCCGAACGAACTCCCGGAGCGCCTCCGTGGCGATTCCCCGACCCCAGTAGGACCGCCCGATCCAGTACCCGACCGAGGGACGCCCCTCGAAGTCGAACCGGACGAGGTATCCCACGACCGACCCCTCCCAGACGATCGTCTGCCGCACGACCGCCGGGTCCGCCGACGTCCGACGCCAGTGGTCGTCGAAGGCGGCCCGGTCCCCGAGCCGATCCGACCCGAAGGCGGCCCGCCAGTGCGCGTCCGCGTCCTGCTCGATCTCGAAGAATCGGTCCAGGTCGCTCGGGGCGACGTCGCGCAGGTGCACGGAGGGCCCCGAGCCGGCGGTCGCCACGGACGCCCGAGGACGACGGTCGGATGACGGTGACGGCCGTTCGCGACCGACGGCGGCGGAGGGGCTCGCCGGAACGGCGACCGAGGTGGCGCCGACCCGGCGGCCGGTCCGCCCCCGGGGCGGTTCATACCCCGCGACATAAACCGAGCCGCCCGTTCAATCGACCGTCATGGCCGGCGACGCACTGGGGTCGTCGTCGTGGGCCCCGTCGCGATCCCCGTCCGAGCCGTCCGCCGAACCTCCCCTCGACCGGCGGCTGCGCCTCGTCGTCCTCGAGCAGAGTCTGGTCTCGGTCGGGATCGAGCAGCTGGAGGCGACCGTGGCCGCCCTCCCCGCGAGCCGCCTCGACGGCTGGTTCGTCGAGGAGTCCGGCCTGCGGGAGGTCGCCTATCTCCGAACGTGCCAGCGGGCGGTCGTCGCCGCGGTCACCGATGGCTCCGTGACCGGACCGGAGCTCGGGCAGCGCCTCGGGGCGCCGGGGCCGTGGACCCTCTGGCTCGATGCCGCGGGCGTGCACCGTCTGTACCGGATCGCCGCCGGTCTGGAGTCGTGTGCGCCGGGCGAACGAGAGATCCGGGCGCAGGTCCGCGCGGTCGCGGGCTCCGTCCGCAGCCGCCACCCCCGGCCGATCCTCCGACCGCTGCTCCACAGCGCGGCCGATGCGGCCGCGTCGCTCGATCGGGACGGCGCGGACTCGGTGGCGGACCTCGGGGTCGACTGGCTGGTGCGCCGCCTGCCGGGGGACCGGTCCGGCCAGGTGGCGGTCGTCGGGGTCGGGACGGTCGGCCGGCGGGCCGCCGAACGCCTCGCCCCGTACGCCACCGTGACGGTCGTCTACCGAACGCGGCCGCCCGACCCGTCGTGGGTCGACCGCTGGAACGTCCGGCCCCGTCCGTCGTCCGACCTGCGGGCGGTCCTGACCGGGGTCGATGCGGTGGTGGCCGCCGCAAAGACGACCGGGCGCGTGCTGGGAGCGGCCGAACTGCCGACCCCGACGGGCGGCGGCCCGCGCTGGTTCGTCGACCTGGGACTTCCTCGGAACATCGACCCGGAGGTCACCCGGCGACCCGGCGTCGAGCTCGTCGACCTGGATGGACTGCCCCGGGACCCGACGGCCTCGGCGCGGGTCGCGACCCTCGCCCAGGCGATCGACGCCGCGGCCGCCGACGGGGTGCGGGAGTTCGCGAGCGCCGCCGCCGAGCCGTGGGTCACCGAGCTG
>JASHVP010000045.1 GCA_030044475.1 Thermoplasmata archaeon
GGTGGATCACAGGTTCCTTGCGCCTACCCACCGCTTATCGCAGCTTGGCACGACCTTCCTCGGCGCCCGAGCCCAGCCATTCCCCAACTGACAGGAGTCAGCTACACTAATTGCACTTGACAAGCGTCCAGAACGCGTGTGATCGGCGTCATCGGCCGCCCCACCGGCAGGCAGGGCGACCCTCGCCCTTCCCCGGAGAGGCCCCGGCCTCTGCGGGTGCATGTGCCGACCGAACAGCAGCGCCGTGGCGCGGCCTCGTAGCCAGCGGCCGGTCGTATTTAATTTCTTGGAATCCGGGGCGGGGTCCCGTCGGACCTCAGTGCCCCCACGCGACGGCGGCCGTCCCCGGGTGTTCGGGGCGCGCGGCCGCGTAGCGGCAGAGCCCGTCGGCGTTCGGGCCGCAGGCCGCGCAGTTCCGTTCGGCCGGGACGGGCGCGCGGACCGCGTCTGCGCGCACCTGGTCGAGCGCGACCTTGAGCCAGCGCTCCTCGGCGTCCCCGTACGGGACCTGGACCCACCCCTCGTGCGCCCCGCCCCCCGCGGTGTCCCCGTAGAGGACGATCCCGTACGGCGGGCGGCGACCGAACGTCGTCTCGACGAGGCGGCATTCGGCGATCGCCTGGACCGTGTCGAACAGACGACCGTGGGCCTCGTGGAACCCGACGAACAGGTGCGTCGCCTTGTACTCGACGGGGATCAGGGCCCCGTCCGGCCGGAGGATCACGAGGTCGGGCCGCCCCGCGAGCCCCCAGGCGGCGTCGACGAGCGTGGAGTGGCCCCCGGTGAACCGGGCGTCCAGCCGGACGCGCTCCGGGGGGAATAGGACGGGCAGGTCGTCCTCCCGGTCGTCCTCGTAGACGAGGACGTCGTGGAATCCGAGGTCGAGGCGGCCCTCGTTCACGGTGAGCCGGCCGAACGGGGGGGCGAACAGGGGGGAGTGGCGGAGCGGAACGACATCGAGCGGGGTCCGGACGGCCCCGGTGGGCGGCCCCGCGACGTGGCCGTGGTGCGCCCGGACGAGCTCCATCTCGTGGGGACAGCGGAAGTACGTGACCAGGTCGTGCGGCGTCAGGTGTTCGAGCGTCGGCGCGGAAACGGGGGCCAACATCGCGCGACCGCTCCCGTCGCCGGGGCTATGAACCTACGGATGCAGCGGCAGCGGACGCGACGCGCGACGCCGGTTAGACGTCACGGACCGAGCGGGCGAGCGCGTCCCGCGCGTCGCGCGGGAGCGACGAGCGTCCCAGGAGGACCTCGAGCAACTCCCGATCGGCGCCGCGCGTCCGGACGAGGTCGGTGAGGGCCCGGAGGCGGTCCGGCCGATGCGTTTCCGCGGCCCGGACGAGGTCGTACTCGGGCCGGCTCACCCGGACCGACCGCCCGTCGATCGTCACGGAGTCGAGGCGGGCGACCCCCGCCCGGCCGCTCCACTCCTCGAACGGGCGCGGGGGGTCGGGGGCGAGGGGGACCGCCCATTCCACCCGAGCCCCCTGCTGGAACGTCCCGACGAACGCCCGGGCTCCCCGGACGATGTGGTCGTCGCCGCGGTCGGTCGTGGCGACCGGTTCGATGAGGTACTCGGGAAGGAGCGCCGCGATCCGATCGACCCCCTCGCGCGTCGTGCCGAGGTCGAGGTCGTTCGGGGCGAGCGCCGCCCCCTGGAGGCGAGCGGCGACCGAGCCGCCGACGAACCACTCGATCCCGTCCGCGTCGAGCGCCGGCCCGAGCCGGTGGACGACCTCCCGGAGGGCGGCGTCGATCGCGACCGGGGCGCGGTCGTACGTCTGCGCCATCATCGTCTCCAGCACGAACCGGAACCGGTTGTACGCCTGCCGCACCCGGGGGGTCGCCTCGAACGGGAGCAGGAATCGGCGATGCCAGCACCGGGGTCCTCCGAACATGCATGGGGACCGGGGGTGCTCGAAACCGAGGGCGTCGAGCGGACCCTTCGGCGGGCCGTTCGCGTCGGCCCCGCCGTCCTGGGCGTGGTACGTGAAGGTGGTCGTCTCCCCGTCGCGGTCGATCGAGAGCTGATGGAGGAACCCGGCGCCCAGGTCCGGCCCGGAGAGCATCTCGCTCGTCACGGTCGGCTCCGCGCGCCGGCGGGGAGGCGCCCTACGACGGTGGGGGGCGGATCTCGAGGCCGACCGGCAGGGGGATCCGGTCGACGGTCACGGTCACGTGGTGCTCCGTCCGCTTCGCGGCCAGGTACGACCCGCTCGGGAGCGACTTCCAGACCCCCTTCTCGAGGTCGAACGGCTCGCTGCCGACGACCACGTCGTGGGCCGTGGTCCGGTAGGTCATCTCGTAGTACCGGCGCGTCGCGTCGAACAGTCCGGTGCCGTGGTCCCCGGTCCACGCGCAGAACGCGTACAGCTCGTCCGGCCCGCGCGAGAACAGGACGTTGAGGCCGGAGAACGGGGGCAGGGCGGGCCGGCCCATCGCCTCCCAGACGCGGACGAGGTCCTCGACCGTCCGCACGTACCCACCGACCGGGTCCTGGGTCTCCTCGGTGTTCCGGAGCAGGAGCCAGAAGAGGACCTCGCTGTCGTTCACGCCCCGGACCTTCGGCTCGTGGACCCCGAGGAACGGCCGCGTCTCGACCGGGAACGGGATCGAGCCGTTGTGGGCGAACAGCGTGGTATGCGACTCGAACGGCTGGGAGTTCTCGAGCGCGAGCAGCCGTTCCGGCGGCAGGTGCATCGGGTTGCTGGCGTGCCGCAGGTGGCCGACGACCAACGGGCCGTCGGCGTCGCGGGCGGCCTGGAAGTACCGATCCCGCTCCCCGTCCTCGAACGCCCCGTGGACCCCCTTCTCGACGCGCGCCCGGCCCCCGTCCGTGAACCACCCGATCCCCCAACCGTCCCGCTGCGCCGTGTCGGGCGAGACGTGCGACTGGGCGTACAGGGATCGGTCGGTCCGGACGAGCCACGGCTCGGCCGACTCCGGTCGCGCGGTCAAGAGCCCGAAGAGACGGCACATCGAACGCGGGACCCGTTCCGCGTAGATAAGCGTCCGCGCGGCCGGGCGCGCGGTGGCGTCTCGGCCAGCAATCCTTTTTACGCGACGCGCGGCCTTTCGTTGGTGAGGTCACCGATGGTCGCCATCGAGGTCACGCCCGCCGCCCGGGAGCAGGTCCTCAAGATCATGGAGCGGCAGGGCAAGCCCGGCGCCGCGCTCCGGCTCTACGTCCAGGGCGGGGGCTGCTCGGGGCTCAGCTACGGCATGACGTTCGACAAGCAGGAAACCGGCGACGAGGTCGCCTTCGAAGGCCACGGGCTCACCGTCGTCGTCGACCGGTCGAGCGCGCCGCTCCTCGAGGGGCTCAAGGTCGACTACCTGCTCGGGCTCGAGCAATCCGGCTTCAAGATCACCAACCCGAACGCGAAGTCGACCTGCTCGTGCGGCAAATCGTTCTCCGCGTGAGGTGGCCCGCTCGATAGCGGAGCTTTATACCCGCGGCGCGGTAGTCAGTTCGGGGTACGGTAGGAGGGCCCCAGACATGAGCGATAGTGGGATTCACGTGGAAGTCACGAAGGAAGCGCAGGACCAGGTCCGGGAGTTGATCAAGAGCCAGAAGCCCGGGACCGCGGTGCGCGTCTACCTTCAGTCCGGCGGTGGCGGCGGCGGGGGCTGCGGCTCCGGCGGCTGCGGGTCGGGCGGGGGCGGATGCGGCTGTGGCGGTGGTGGCGGAGGCGCGGCGTTCGGCATGGCCTTCGACAAGCAGCGCAACGGCGACCGTGTCGTCCAGATCGACGGCTTCTCGGTCGTGGTCGACGACCTCTCCGCGGAGATGCTCAACGGAGCGACGATCGACTTCGTCCAGGACCTGAACGCCACCGGCTTCAAGATCACCGCGCCGAACCTCCCGACCCCGGCCGCCCACGGTGGCCACGAGGGCGAGGGCGGGGGCGGCGGCTGCGGGTGCGGAAGCGGTGGGTGCGGCTGCGGCTAGTCCGCACCGGTCCAACCTATTCTCTCTCCTCCTTCTCGCATTTTCCGCGCGGGGACCCTCGGGTCGACGTCCGTGGCGCCCTCGCCCGTTTCGATCCGTCCGGCCACACCGGACGACCTTGCGCGGGTCGCCGCCCAGTACGCCCACGAGGACACCCCGTGGGACCCGTTCGGCGACGTGGATCGCCTTCGCCGCATCCCCCTCGAGGGGTTTCTCATCGCGACGGTCGAGGGGGAGTACGCGGGCTTCCTCTACTGGTTCGAGAGTCGGCGACCGTACTTCCGGCCGGGGCTCGATCGAGCGGCCAGCCTCCACGAGCTCCACGTCCTGGAGCCGTTCCGGCGACGCGGGGTCGGCCGGTCCCTGGTCGAGCGGTTCGTCGAGGACGCTCGTTCCCGAGGACTTCGGACCTTGTTCGTGGACACGGACGACGACAACCGGACGGCCCGTACTCTGTACGAGAGCGTCGGGTTCCGACGGTACCGAGACGTCCACCATTTCGAACTCCGCCTCTGAGGGACCACCGGAGTGGGACCTCCCGGGGGCGGGGCCCGCGTGAGGGAGCGGCGGATGGGCCCGGACGGATTTGAACCGTCGACCGACCGGTTATGAGCCGGTCGCTCTGAGCCGGACTAAGCTACGGGCCCA
>JASHVP010000046.1 GCA_030044475.1 Thermoplasmata archaeon
CAAGCGATCCTTCCAGCGGAGGCACTTACCTCCCCCTGGTACGCTTGCCGAACAGTCCAGAGCGGGGCCAAGAGGTCCTCGGCCGTCTCGAGGATTTGTCGGAGAGCACTGACCTGTTCTCTCGCAATCGTGACGCGTATCACTATCTCCTGGGAGAATTGGTTGACAACATCTACGAGCACTCACGCGCGCAGCACGCGTATGTCATGGCCCAGTTTTACCCAAAGAGCGGCGTCATCGAAGCCAGCTTCATCGACGACGGCGTTACGATTCCGAAGAGCCTCGAGTCAGGAACGGGAACGCACTACTCGCCGTCTCGCGCGCACAAGGCAATTTTTGACGCGCTTCACGGAAAGTCGGCCAAGCCCGGTGGCGAACGTGGCTTTGGCCTTCCGTCCAGCGTCAGAATCGTGAAAGAACTTGGCGGGGAAGCGTTGGTGGTCTCCGGACGAGGCGCTCTGGTGGGTGGAAATCGTCCCCACGTAATGCTGTTTCGGCTGCCTCCGGCCTACGAGTTAAAGGGTACTTTGGTCAGCTTGCGTCTCCCAGATAGCGACAAGACGATAAATCTGTACGACCTCGTTGAGTGAGGGGGACGCGCCTTGACAACTCCTAACCGAACATCCAGGATCAAAGTCGGCGAGGACGCCGGTACCCTTCTCATGTTCCGCAGGACCGTTGCCCCACTGTTTCGGAAAATCTCGAAACAGAAGTCCGAGAGAGTGCTCCTGGACTTTTCTGGCGTCGAATTCATGTCTCGCTCTTTCGCGGACCAATATCTGTCTGCGAAGAAGGCGAGCCACAAGCAGATCGAGGAGCGGAATGTTCCGTCCGAAGTACGCAGGATGCTCCAGTTGGTCTCTCGACATCTGTCCGAGGCGGGGAGTCGCGAGTTTGAAACGACGCCATCTCCCGCTCCCGAGCCCTACGTGATCGTACCCTAGACTTCCCTCCGGACCGCCGGTAGGCTGGAGAGGTCGGGGCATTCGGCCTAGGACCGTGCGTGCAACGGCCATTGCACCTTCACGATCCGCGAGCTTGTGCGCAAGGAAGCGTGTCGGGCGGCGCTTCCATCGAGTCTATCTGGGCGAGGTTCGAGAATTCACTTCCAGTACGATGCGTTCGTCGAGCCACGGTCGTATGGGGATCGTGGAACGGCCATACCAGAGCATCACCCGTCGCACGCCAGAAAGGAGGGCGACGCGGGCGGTCAATTCGTCGAGGGCGGCGGAGGTGGCCGCGGTCACCCAGAGGTGTACGGTCGGGGCCTCGCCCTCGCTCGGGTCGGTTAGGGGAAGCCCCCAAGTCGGAAAGGACGCCGGATGGAGCGATCGAATCTCTCGGATGACCTCGTCGCGCAGGTCTCCCCGCTCGATGGAGACCGCGAGTCCGCTGAGAGTTTGGTGGAACCGAGAGAAGTTGAGGATCGGGTCGAACATCAGGACGCCAGCTTCGAGCAGCGCGTGGAGCCGCCGGGACGTGGTGCGAGTGGATTGGCCGACCGCCTTCGCGAGCTCCGACAGGCTCTCCTCGGGGGCTCGGCGCAATGCGGCGACCAGGCGCCAATCCGCGCGCGACATGGCGCGGGCGCAGGGCGGAAAGCCGAACGTCAGCTCCGGACCGATCTCCTTGACGCCCTCCACACTCTGGAATTGCCGCAGTCGCCGCCCGGACTGCGACGTGGAATCGACAAAGTAGACCGCCAGGAGCGTGTTGCGCGCGGGGTCGATCTGGATCATTCCGTCGATCAAGCCCAACGTCTCGATCGCCTTCTCCTGGGCAATCGGATCGACGAAGTCCAACAGGCGGGCGACCAATCGGCCGCCCAACAACGCCGGGTTCGGGATCACATCGTACCCACGCAGAAATCCGGTCGACCGCCAGGAAGCAAACCGGCGGCGCACCGTCGCCGGACTCACCCGGAGCCGACGGGCGATCAGCTCGGGAGACTGACGGGGGTCGATTCCCAGTCCGGCACTCCCGGAACTGAAGTATTCGCGCAGGATTTCGAAGTCGAGCGACGGACTCTCCCGAAGCTTGGCGAGCCGTGGGAGATCCCGCGAGCCCCCGGCGGCGGGGGGGCGGGGCCGCGGGGCGGGCCCCGGGAGCGAAGGGGGGGTGGTCCCCACTCGACCGGACGTGGTTCTGGGGGGCATGGGCCCGGTGGCTATCTCTCCCCCTCCACATCAACGTTTGATTCCGCTCCCGGCCTGAAGGAAATCGGAACAACCGCGTCCCTTTCGTCCGATTTCCGCCTCCCCGCAAGCGCGACCCTTGAGCCCCCCGGACCGCATGTCTCCCACATGGAGCACCTGCGCTCGAAGGGTCCGAGGTTGGGGGTCGCTTCGCCCCGTTCGCGATTCCGTCACATCGGGGCGGTGGCCGTGGCGCTCGTTCTGCTCGGGAGCTCGGGGGGCGTGGTGACCGTCGCCGCGACGGCCCTGTCGTCGTCCGGTCACGTCGTGGTGTTGCGGATGGCGACCGGTCTGCAGGCGGTGCGCGTGGGACGGACCTTGAGCGGGAGCCAGCCGAGCCCGTACTGCAACTTCGGGAACGTCAGCAGTCCGTTCATCCTTCTTTGCTACACGCCGCAGGATCTGAAGGTGGCGTACAACTTCCCGACCACGCTCGACGGAGCCGGTCAAACGGTGGTGATCGTGGACGCGTTCGGGTACCCCACGGTCCAGGCCGACCTGAACACCTTCGACGCGCAGTTCGGACTCCCCAACACTCGAGTGCAGATCGTCTGCCAGGGCGGCGTCTGCCCGGTGTTCAACGCTTCGGACCCCGATCAGGTCGGTTGGTCGCAGGAGATCTCCGAGGACGTCCAGACCGTCCACGCGCTCGCCCCGGGGGCCCACATCGTGCTCTACGTGGCCACCACGGACGACGACCTCACCATGGAACGAGCCGTTCTGTCGGCCGTTCAGATGTTCCCCCACAGCATCATCTCGCAGAGCTGGGGCGACCCCGAGCTCGACCTGCTCCAGGGCACCTGTTTCCTGGATACGGACACCCCCACCGGGATCTGCAGCCCCGCCTACGTTCGGAACGTGATCGCCACCGGGGAGACCGCGTACCTCCTCGCGGCCGCCGAGGGGACCACCGTCTTCGCGTCCGCGGGCGACTGGGGCGCCGACAACGCCGGTCTCTGCTACGCCTTCCCCAGCCCCTGCGGCTTCACGTCGGCGAACCCGATCTACCCCTCCTCGTCCCCCTGGGTCACCGCCGTCGGGGGCACGATGGGCGACCCCTACTACAACGGCTCCGCCCCCGCCAGCTGCGGGGCCGCGAACGTCTGCAGCCTGGGCCTGGTGCAGTTCCGGAACACTCCGTCCTGCCAGTTGAACAATTTGACCCCGACCGGGACCGCGAGCTGCGACCCCGTGGGGTACGGGGGAGAGCAGGTGTGGAACGAGCCGCAGTACGACCTGGCCGGCGGCGGCGCGCCGAGCCTCCTCTTCCCGACGCCGTCCTACCAACTCGGGCTCGGGGTGCCGTCTCGCACGACTCCCGATGTCTCGGCCGACGCAGCCGCGTCCGGGGGCGGCCTCAACTACTGGAGCGCGATCCCGTCGGAGGCCGGGTGGCTCGATTCCGTCGGAACGAGCTTCGGCTCGCCGATCTGGTCGAGCATCGCCGCGCTCGCGGACCAGTACGCCGCGCAGCACCACCGGGGCACGGTCGGGTTCCTCAACCCGCTTCTGTACCGGATCGGAGAAGACCCGTTCCTGTACCGTCTCGCCTTCCACGACATCACGGTCGGGAACAACACCATCGCGGGCAGTTCGGTCGGCTTCAGTGCGGGGCCGGGGTGGGACGACGCGACGGGCTGGGGGACGCCGAATGTGGCGAACCTCGTCCCGCTGTTGGCGATGGGGGCCTAGTCGATGGCGTCTCGTCCCGGGTCGGAGAGCCGTCTCCGACGGACCCGCCCGGTCGGTTGAAATGTCCGAGGCGGAACTCGTCCGAGCGGCGCCGACGGAACCTCCCCCGATGTCGCGGTGCACGACGCGCGATCCGTTCACGAATCGGTTGGCCGTCGTGATCTACACGCCGACGGGCCGAAGCA
>JASHVP010000047.1 GCA_030044475.1 Thermoplasmata archaeon
TGCCGAGCTCTCGAAAAACCCCTGGCTCCGCGCGAAGGAGTCGAGGCGGCTCGAACGGCTCGTCCGCCTCCGCCGCTTCTGACCGTCGGGGCGGGACGAAGCCCGACGTCGAGCGCCCCGCAACGACTCCGATCGCGCGGATGGGAAAGGAGGGAGACCGAGATTCCGCCCTCCTCTCGTCGCAGCGGTGCCCGGACCGCGAAGAATCCCCCTCCGGAGCGACGGCCCGTCGACGAACCGCACAAGACACGACGGCGCGAGCAGATCGCCCGGAGGCTCGAGTCCCAGCGAGAGTTCCTCTCCGTTCACCGGCCGGTCGCTTCGCAGCGGGTGGGACCCGCCGAGACCGCGGCGCTCCTGGTCCGGGTCCGGACGATGGCCGCGGATCCCATCGAGGTGCTCCAGATCCGACGGATGGAGGTCCGGGGGACGGAACCGGATCTCCGGCGACCCGGCTGGCCGGTCCACACCCGCGCCCCCGGGCCCGACGGTTGGGTCCCGATCTCAACCGCTCCGGGCCCCGGATGTCCCGGGGGCCGGGCGACCTCGCGCCCGGGGGACTCTGCGGACGACGACCCACCGACGCATCGCGATCGGGCGACTCTTTCGGAACCCGGCCTTCAGAAACATGCCGAGGGTGCCGCTGCAGAGAAACGAGTTCGAGGTCCTCTCGGCGGTGTAGTCCTCGGGATAGGCTTCGACCGTTCCTCCTCCGGCGCGGGCGATGTACTGGAGCGCCTCGCGGAGGGCGAGCGAGGCGATCCCCTCGCCGCGGCGCTCGCGGTCGATGAAGAAGCAGGTGATGCGCCAGTCCGGCCGCGTCCGGAGCCCCTTCTCGTACTCCTTTCGGCTCCGGATGTTCGGGAGCTCGTCCGGGGGCCCGAACTGGCACCACCCCACCGCTTCCGGTCCGTCGAAGACCAGGGCAGCATGCGCCCGGCCCGCGCGCACCCGGGCCTCCTTGAGCTCCCGATACCGACCGGCCCACCGCTTGTTCTCCCCCGGCTCGAGGTGGAAGGAGATGCACCAGCACCCGCCGAAGATCCCGTCGTGCTTCTCGACGAGCCGGGCGAAGGCGGGCCAGGTCGCGGTCGAGAGGGGCTGGGAGGTCAGGGTCATGGTCGTCGGGGGGCCCCCTCGAGGTGCGGCGGCTATGAGAGGATATCTGCCCGAACGGGCGGCTCAGACTCGAGTGCGGGCGTCCGCTACGCGGAGGACTTCGATCGACCGCGCGTGAGCTCCCTCGAACGAGAATCGAACGCCTTCCATGCACCGCAGGGCCCCGCCCCAGGGTCCGGGATCGGCGTGCGGGAACGCGGACACCGCGGCGACTTCGGGAAGGCCGCCGTGCGTGACGATCAGGATCCCCTCCTCCGGGCGGACCTCGTCGATCGCTCGCCGAACCGAGTGCCACAGTGCGACGCCCAGCCGCCGCGTCGATTCGTTCCGTTGGAGCAGGACGCGCGCGCCGGCGAACGAGACCGGCCAGGCGCTCTGGAGCGCCGGGTCGCCTCCCGCAGGCCCCCAGGTGGGATCGATCCGCGGCGTCGGGTAGCCCATCGCCTCCGCCGTCTGGACCGCTCGTCGGGTCGGACTCGAGACCACCAGACGGAACGGACCCGTGCGCCGCCCCTCGTCGGCGGCGAGGGCGCGGCCTTCGGCGGAGAGGTCCTCCTCGGGAATCGTCCGCACGCTGTGCCGACGCAACTCCACCCGACGCACGGCCGTGGCGAGGACTCCGGCCCCGAAATAATGCCACCGACGCCCGGGGCCGACCCGCTCCGACCTCCGGGACGTCCGCTCCGACATGCCGGGGAACGAAGCGTCGATCCGTCCCGCTCGTTCCCCGCCGGCTCGGCCGCAGGTCAACTATATTCGCGGCGCGGCGCTGCTCGCGGCGCCCCGCCCCGGCGCGGGAGAAGGGAGACTCGGTGCCCGGCCGTCGGAATCGGCGATGGCTGATCGCGAAACCGTGGAGCGGGCCTCTCTCGGAGGCGAACTTCCGGTGGACGGAGTCGACGGTGCCTCCGGTGGCGGAGGGCCAGTTCCTGGTCCACAATCGATGGCTGTCGGTCGACCCGACGCAGGCCCTGGCGCTCCGCGCCGGGGATCCCCCGGGCAGCGCGGCGCCGGTGGGAGAAGCGCCGTGGTCATTGGCGGTCTCGCAGGTCCTCGAGTCCCGTCATCCGGAGTATTCGCCCGGCGACATTGTCCACGGCGAAATGGCGTGGGAGGACTATACGGTCACGGACGGGACCGGGTTCAATCCGGCGTTCCGGGTCCCGGACGGGGTCCCCCTGAACTGGGCGGCCGGGGCGCTCGGACTCACCGGATTGGTGGCCTACTTCGGGGTCCGCGAGGTCGCCCGGGCCCGACCGGGCGAGACGTTCGTCATCTCCGGCGCCGCGGGAGGCGTCGGTTCGATCGCGTCCCAGCTCGCCAAGATCTGGGGGTTGCGAGTGGTCGCGATCGCCGGGTCGGCGGCCAAGTGCGACTGGCTGGCCCGGGAGGCGCGCGTCGACGCCACGATCAACTACCGTCAGGAGGACGTCGGCCCGCGGCTCGCCGAGCTCTGTCCCGACGGGATCGACATCTTCTTCGACACGGTCGGCGGGCCGATCGTGGAGGTCGCCCTGGGACGACTGCGGCCCGGAGGTCGGGTGGTCCTGTGCGGGATCACCTCCCAATATCTGGCGGAGTCCCCCTCGCCGGGTCCCTCGAACCTGGTCCAGCTGATCATGGTGCACGGCCGCATCGAGGGATTCCTGGGTCGGGACTTCCTCCCTCGGCGCACCGAAGCGTTCGACGAGCTGCTCCCCCTGCTGCGGTCGGGCCGCCTCCAGTCGAAGGAGGACGTGCTGGTCGGCCTTCGACAGGCGCCGAACGGCCTCGCCCGTCTCCTGTCGGGGGGCAACGTGGGGAAGCAGTTGGTGCAGATGGACGACCCACCCGGCGACGCGCCCCCGGGACCGCCGGGCTGACGCGCGCGCGGTCGGAGGAGCTCCGGCCGGCGGTCCGCCGGTCTCAGGAGACGCGGGTCCGGGCGGCCTCGACCCGGGCGAGCACCGCCAGCGCCTCCACGGTCGCCCATCGGCTCGCCTCGCCCGGCGGCTCGAGGCGGAGCGGGAAGGCGGGCCACCGGATCCGGTACCCGCCCCGCTCCGGGTCCAGGTCCGGGTGGTCGGCGTCGAGGGCCCACGTCCCGTCCGCCCGCTGCTTCTCCCGGAGCCAGCGGAGGGCCGGACCGAGCCGGCGGTCGCGACCGTATCCCAGCCGCGTGAGGGTCCGGAGTCCGACCAGGACGTCGTAGTAGTAGTGGTTCGGGTAGTGGATGCGGAACCAGGGCGGGTACCGAGGGCCCCGCTCCTCCATCAGGTGGTGCCGCAGGAAGAAGTCGGCTCCCCGTTCGATCGACCGCTGCACCGCCACATCGCGCTCCTCGACCGGGATCTCGGCGAACGCCGCCAGTCCTTCCCACCCGTCGAGGGTGCCGGTCCGGGACGGGCCGCAGTGCCAGCCCCCGTCGGGCTTCTGGGTGCGGAGGATCCACGCGATCGAGCGCTGGACCGCCGGGTGGTCGAGGAATCCGAACCGAAGCAGGGTCCGGACCGCGTTGCCGGTCACGCAGATCTCCCCGCTCGATCCGGAGAGGTCGCCGCCCTTCGCGCTCCATCGATCGAGCAGCAACTGGCCGGCCCGCCGGGCCCTCGGGTCGTCGCCGGTCACGCCGAGGTCTCCCAGGACGATCGCGATCCAGTTCGTGACGGCGTACTTCGGGAGGTAGAGGTCCCGCGCCGACGTCCCGGGAGAGGTCCAGTGCCCGTCGGGGTGCTGGAACGAGAGGAGGCGTTCGGCCCACCCGACCGCTCCGATGGCGCGTCGGGCCGATCGGACCCGGGGGTCGGAGGGAGGCCGGCCGTCGACCTCGGACCAGTAGCGCCAGCGCACGCTCGGGTCGGACCGGGGTCCGGTGAGCCAGCGGCGCACGGTCGAGGGGACGCGCACGGGGGGTCGAGCCGGACCCGACAGATAACCCCGGGCGGGCGCGGACCGCCGTCCCGCTCACGCGGGGCGCGGGAGCACCTCGACGGCGGGCGACACGGGCGCGAACCGGGCGGTGAAGTGGGGGAGCCGTTCGGGTCGATACGTCATCGTGAGGCCGCGGACCGCGTCCCGGCGAGCGTAGACCCGTCCGACCACGTCGGCCACGTACGCGAGGTGGCTCGCGGAGTAGACGCGGCGAGGAATCGCCAGGCGGACGAGCTCGAGGGAGCGAGCGCCGGGCGGTCCGGGGTCCCCGAACATGATCGAGCCGACCTCCACGGCCCGGACCCCTCCCTCGCGATAGAGCTCGACGACGAGGGCCTGGCCGGGGAGCTCGTCGGCCGCGAGGTGGGGCAGGAACCGGCGGACGTCCAGGTACACCCCGTGGCCGCCGATCGGCTTGAACATCGGAACGCCGACGGCGTCGAGCCGCCCGGCGAGGTAGCGGACCTGGCCGATCCGATGCTCGAGGTAGTCGAGGTCGGTCGCTTCTTCCAGACCGACCGCGATCGCCCCGAGGTCGCGTCGGGCGAGTCCGCCGTACGTCGGGAACCCCTCGAAGAGGATGAGCGCCTCCTTCAGGCGCTCCGCGACCCGGCCGTCCCGCGTGGCGACGAAGCCGCCGATGTTGACGAGGCCGTCCTTCTTCGCGCTCATCGTCGCGCCGTCCGCCAGGTCGAAGAACGCCCGACCGATCTCGGCGATCGATCGGCTCGCCATCCCCGGTTCGCGCTCCCGGACGAAGTACGCGTTCTCGGCCCACCGGCACATGTCGACGTACAGCGGCACGCCCTGGGCCCGGCAGAGGCCGGCGACCGCCCGGAAGTTGGCCAGCGAGACCGGTTGCCCCGCGCCGGAGTTGTTGGTGAGGGTCACCATCGCCAGCGGGACGCGGTGCGGGCCGGCCGTCGCGAGCAGCTCCGCGAGGCGATCGACGTCGACATTCCCCTTGAACGGCACGTCGCTCTCGGGGTCGTAGGCCGCGGCGATCGCCAGGTTCCGCGGCTCGGCCCCCTGGTGCCGGACGTGCGCTTGCGTCGTGTCGAAATGCATGTTGTTCGGGACGATCGACCCCTCGGAGGCCAGCACGGAGAAGAGCAAGTTCTCGGCCCCCCGGCCCTGATGCGTCGGAAGGATGTGCGGGAAGCCGGTGAGCTCCCGCACGGCGGACTCGAACTCCGCGAAGTTGCGGCTGCCGGCGTACGACTCGTCGCCGAGCATGATCGCCGACCACTGCCGGTCGCTCATCGCGCCGGTACCGGAGTCGGTCAGAAGGTCGATCCGAACGTCGGCCGAGCGGAGGTTGAACAGGTTGAAGCCCGCTCGCTCGAGGGCCCGTTCGCGGTCCTCGCGGGAGGGGTTCGGGATCCGCTCGACGACCTTGGTCTTGTAGGGCTCGAACGGGAGCGCGGGGCTCTCGAGAGCGGTCAACGGCCCCGCGACCGGTCCGCCGCTTATATGCCGCCGGAGGACGCGGTCGGCCCCGGCCGGGCCCCGGGGGGCGGCCGGCCCGCGGGCCGATAGGTTTTCAAGCCCGAGGGCCCCGTTTTGCCCGGAGGAGGTCGCCGGATGGCCACTGCCCTCCTCCCGCACTTTCGACGCCCGCCGCCCCTCTACCGCCTCGCGCGGGCGTTGCGGCGCGTCGGTCTGATCGTTCTCGTGCTGCTCGTCCTCGGCCTCGCCGTGGAGGTCTACTCGGTCTCGAAGGTCGTCGGCAGTTCGCCGGGCAGCTCCGGATTCTCGGCGCAATTCCTTCCGAACGAGACGTTCGAGCTCGCGGGGACGTTCCACGTGCCGAACTCCGGACCGCTGCCGATCACCGACTTCCGCCTGCACCTGCGACTCCTCGATGCCGCCGCGTCGTACCTGGGAGGTGCGACCGGGGGTCCGATCACCCTTGCCGGGGGTTCGAACACCTCGGTCCCGATCGTCGTCTACCTCCCGTTCGCGGCCGGCGGGGCGGTCTCGTCGCTGCTCACCGAGGACCAGACGCTCACCGTGCAGCTCTGGGCGAACGGCACCTACGGGTACCTCTTCCCCGCCGGAATCGCGACGTCGACGACCGACACGTGGGGAGCGCCGTTCGCCAACTACCAGGTGGCGACCGCCGCCGCGGGTCCGGGGAATGGCACGAGCGAGCTCGCGGTGACGATCTCGTATCAGAACCACGCTGGATTCGACGAGGTCGGGTCGCTCGACTTCGCGGTCCTCTCCGAGCGCGGCACGACCTGCGGCACCGGTAGCCTGCCGGTCGACGTGCCGGCGCAGGGGAGCTTCAACGAACAGCAGACCGTCGCGATCGCGTCGGGATGCGCTCCGGCGGGCGGGTCCGTCACCGCGGCGCTCCTCGCGCCCGACGACGTCGTGGTGCCGCTGCCGGCGGAGGCGGTCTCGTGATCGCTCCGGCCGAGCCGCCGAAGCACGGCTACCAGATCCCTCCCTTGGGCCAGCGGATCCTCGCCTCCGCGCTCCGGCTCGTGCCGCTCTTCGTCCTCCTCGTCGGGTTGCCGCTCGCCGGGCTGGCGTTCCTGAGCGATCACGGGATCGCGCTCCCGATCGCTTCGGTCACCGTCACCGGGTTCGGCCTGGCCATCGCGGTGCTGGCCGCGCTTCGCTCGATCCTGCGGCCGAGCCGCGCGTACGGACCGGTGGCGATCGCGGCCAGCGCGACGTCGCTCGCCTACCTGCTCGTCCTGCTCGCGCAGGCGACGTACCACATCGCGGTCCCCAACTCGTCCGTCACGGTCACCCTCGACGTCGCCCGATTCCTCGCGCTCCTGCTGATCGTTCCCGCGTTCGGTCTGGCGTCCGCCCTCGTCACGACGATCGAGGACCTCCGCCATCCCGCGGAGCGACTGCCGTTCGACTACCCGGCGTGACTCGCCCCGTCACGCGCCGGCGACGGTGACCTCGACGATCCGCACGGGGGTGCGGGGCCGGTCGTTCGCGTCCCGGGGAACGGTCGCGATCTTCTCGACGACGTCCTGACCGCCCCGGACCCGCCCGAAGACCGCGTGCTTGCCGTCGAGCCACGACGTCGCGGCGAGCGTGATGAAGAACTGGCTTCCGCCGGTGTTCGGTCCGGCGTTCGCCATGGAGAGGACGCCGGGACCGTCGTGGCGCAGCTCGCGGGAGAACTCGTCGGAGATGGTGTAGCCGGGCCCCCCCGTCCCGTCGCCCTTCGGGCAACCGCCCTGGATCATGAAGCCGGGGATCACGCGGTGGAACGTCAACCCCGTGTAGTACCCGCGCTTCGCGAGCGTCAGGAAGTTCTCCGCGGTCTTCGGCGCTCGGTCGCGGAACAGCTCGATCCGGATGTCCCCCTGGGTCGTGCGAAGCGTGACGGTCGGGTTCGGCATGGCGGCCCGACGCCGGCGAGCCCTAAAAGCGGCTCCCGGCGCGCCGTTCCGACCTCCGCTTTATCTTCCCGCGTCCAGCTAACGCCGACCGGAGACGGCGGGACCGCCCCGACGCCGACCACGGAATGAACCGGTCGATCGCCTACGTCGGGGTCGCGGTCATCGTCATCGGCCTCGGTCTCGTCTCGTTCCCGATCGTCGTCTACGGCCGCGAGCGGTTCGACTTCGAGCAGATCGCGGGCTTCCTCGTCGCACCGGTCGGACTCGTGGTCGTGCTTCTCGGGGCCGTCGCGCACAACCCGGACCGGACGACCGTCGGCGGCGCGTTCGGGAACTGGGACGAGAACCCGCGGCGGCCCCGGACGGGGCCGGCGCCGCCCGCGCGGCGCCTGGGCTACAGTCCGCTCGAACCGGTGAACTGCCGCTTCTGCCGGACGATCATCACGCACGACCTGGCGAACTGCCCGCGATGCGCGCGCGCCCGGGACTGCCGCTCCTGCGGCCGACCGCTCGGGATGGTCCTCGACCGCGCCACCTGCCCGACGTGCGCCCGTCCCGAGGCGTTCTGCAACTGTGCCCGGCTCGCGCGTCCGACCCCGCCCGTCGGCGCGCGCTCGCGCCGGGGGTGAGCGCCCGATGGACGACCGGACGCTGCCCCGCGGGATCGGCTCGGCCAGCGGGCCGGTGATCGTCCACTTCGATGGCGCCTGCCAGAAGGTCGCCGGCGGGCCCGTGGCGACGTTCGGCTTCACCGTGGAGGGGGCCGGCTACGACCACGAGGACCGCGGCCTCGCCGTCCCGCCCCATCACGAGAGGGCGACCAACAACGTCGCCGAGTACGTGGCGGCCATCCGCGCCCTCGAGTGGCTGCGCGGCCAGGGGTATGCGGGTGAGGTCGTCGTCCGCGGGGACAGCCAGCTCGTCGCCGAGCAGATGGCCGGGACGTACCAAGTCCGGGCCGAGCACCTGCGGCCGTACCACGATTGGCTGGCCCAGCTCGCGGGGGGATTCGCCCGGGTCGAGTTCCAGTGGATCCGGCGGGAGGAGAACGTCCGCGCGGACGCGCTGTCGAAGACGGCGATCCGGGACGCGGCGCCCGAGGTCCGTCGACCGTCGAACCGAACGGACCCCGGGTCGACTCCGCGACGGGCGGACTCGCGCTAGTTCCAGCGGACGGTGTAGACGAGCGTCCGCCCTTCGACGGCCGCCCGGGCGCGGGCCGAGTCGACGTACGTCGCGAACGCGGCCGCGGCCTCGAGGGAGAGCTTCGGCCGGACCCCGTAGCCCCGCGGATGGCCGACCCCCAGAATCTCGTGGGGCGGCGGGGCGGCCGGGGCGAGCGGCTCGGACGCGACCGGTTTGCGGAGCAGGGCGCTCACGGGATCTCTCCCGCGACGGGGAACGGGAGGAGCGGGAACCGTACGCGGCCGCACGGGATCGCCGCGAGAGGAACGTGGAGTTCCGCATCGCCCCACTGGGCGAGCGGAGCGGCGGCGAGGATCGTCGGTCCGTCGGGGGTGTCCGACACGGCCTCTCGGCAGGTGTCAGACGTACGTCGTACATAAACCCTCAACTTCGAGTGGAAATGGAGGGGTCCGGTGGTTTCCCCCTAACGGAGGGCGGTGGCGGACAACCGGCCGACCGATTTCGGCCGGGCCGACCCGGGCCGGCAGGCGCATTTTAAACGCGCGGGCGCTGCGGCGGGCGAGGGCGATGGACTCCTCGGCCACGCAGAGCTCGCCCGAAGCGTCCCGGTTCCTCTCCGAGACCGAGTCCGAGCTGCTCGACCTGTCGGTGGAGGCGCAGCGCGCGGACTGGGTCTACGCCACGTACATCACCCCCGACTCGGAGGCCCTCTCCGCGCGGGCGTTCGCCCGGTTCGTCGCCGCCACGGTGCGGAGGGCGAAAGAGTCCACGCGGTTCGGGCCGGGGGAGCTCGGTCCGATCGACCGTCGCAAGACCTTGCTCCTTCGGCTCTCGCTCCCCCTGATCGCCCCCGATGACCCCGCCGAGTCGCTCGAGCTGACCCGGCTCGTCGCGGCGATGCAGGGGGCGTACGCGCGCGGCCGACACGTGCCGGTCGGGCAGACGTCTCCGCTCGATCTGCAGGGCCTCTCCCGAATCCTCTCGGAGAGCCGCGACCCGGCCCTGCTCGCCGACGTCTGGACCGGATGGCACGCCGTCGGCCGCGTCGTGCGGCCCGAGTTCCTCCGGTACGTCGAGCTGGCGAACCGGGGGGCGCGTGGGCTCGGGTTCGCCGACCAGGGCGCCATGTGGCGCTCGAAGTACGACATGGAGCCCGACGCGTTCGCGCGCGAGGTCGACCGGCTCTGGTCGGAGGTGGCGCCGCTCTACCGATCGCTGCACGCCTACGTCCGGTCGCGGCTCGCCGCCGTCTACGGGTCGGACCGGGTCCCCGAGCGGGGGCCGATCCCGTCGCAGTTCCTGGGGAACATGTGGGCCCAATCCTGGGAGTCGATCTTCCCCCTGTTGGCGCCGCCCGGCGCCGACCCGGGGTTCGACCTGACGAAGCTGCTCGTCGACCGGGCGACGTCGCCCGAGGAGATGGTCCGGTACGCCGAGCGGTTCTTCGTCTCGCTCGGCCTGCCCGCGCTTCCCCCGACCTTCTGGGAGCGCTCGATGTTCGTGCGCCCCCGGGACCGAGAGGTGGTCTGCCACGCGAGCGCGTGGGACGTCGACGCGGAGGAGGACCTCCGGATCAAGATGTGCATCGAGATCACCGGGGAGGACTTCCAGACGATCCACCACGAGCTCGGCCACAACTACTACCAGCGCGCGTACGCGCCGCAGCCGTACCTCTTCCGCGACAGCGCCCACGACGGCTTCCACGAGGCGGTCGGCGACACGATCCAGTTGTCGGTGACGCCGGAGTACCTGGTCCGGATCGGTCTCCTGGACCGGGCGCCCGACGCGAGCCGGGACATCGGGCTCCTCCTCTTCCGGGCGCTCGAGAAGGTCGCGTTCCTCCCGTTCGGTCTGGCGGTCGACCGGTGGCGGTGGGAGGTCTTCTCCGGGGCGCTGGCGCCCGAGGAGTACAACCCGTCCTGGTGGTCGATCCGCCGGCACTACCAGGGGATCGTCCCCCCGGCGCCCCGCTCGGCCGACGAGTTCGACCCCGGGGCGAAGTACCACGTCCCGGCGAACGTCCCGTACATGCGCTACTTCCTCGCCCACATCCTCCAGTTCCAGTTCCATCGCGCGCTCGTGCGGACCGCCGGGGTCCCGGGCCCGCTGCACCGCGCGTCGATCTACGGGTCGGACGCCGCGGGTCGCTCCCTCGGCGCGATGCTCGCCCTCGGGATGAGCCGCGAGTGGCCGGACGCGCTCGAGGTCGTCACCGGGGAGCGGCGGATGTCGACGGCCGGTCTCCTCGAGTACTTCGCGCCCCTCCAGCGGTGGCTCGACGAGCAGAACCGGTCGGCGCCGGTCGGCTGGTGACCCCGCCGGCGGCGACCGAGACGGTTTAGACGCGCCGACCGTGGGGGACGAGCCGATGCTGCTCCACCCGGAGGAGAGCGTTCGCCGCAGCGCCTACGCGGTCCTCGAGGGGGAGGACGTCCCGGAGTCCTCCCGGGGCCCGGGCGTGCTCTACCTGACGTCCCATCGGCTGGTCTTCGAAGCGCCGGCGTCGCGCGGACTGGTCCGGGACCTGTTGGACGGGCGCGAGAACCAGACCGTCCTCGACGTCTCCCTGACGGAGGTCCGGAACGCGGGGGTCCGCCGGGGCCGCCTCGGACGGGCGCGACTCGTCCTCGAGATCGGGCACGACCGCCCGGCGTTCGACGTCCTCGAACCGGAGGTCTGGGCCGGGGCGATCGCCCAGGCCCGGCGGAGCCGTCCGCCGCCCGGACGGCCGGCGACGCTCGTCGTGGAGCGCCAGGTCGTCAAGGTCCGGTGCCGGTTCTGCGGGACCCTCGGCGACGAGGTACCGGGTCGATGCCCTTCCTGCGGCGCGGCGCTCTGAGCGCGCTCGAGCCCGGGCGTCAGAACGGGAGCTCGCGGAAGAGCGTGTCGAAGCCGGTCCGCGACCAGTGGAACGAGACGGCCCCGACGGCGACGGCGACCCCGGCCGCCGCGCAGCCGGCCGCGACCGCCGACGCGCCGGTGGCCGCGATCGCGAACGCCGCCGGGACGAGGAAGGCGAACAGGAGCACCGTCCCGGTGCCGGTCGCGGCGAGCATCCCCGAGGGTCGGAGGAACTGCGGACGCGGTCGCTCCTGGAAGTCCGAGTACCGAGCGGCGAAGACGAGCCCCCACAGCGTGAGCTCGATCCCGGCCACGGCACTCACCCCGACCAGGGCCAGGCAGCGGAGCGGGTCGAAGCCGAAGTAGATCCCGACCGCGGCCCCGACCGCGACGCTGCCGACCCCGACCGGCACGAGGATCGCGGCGACCTTGGCGCGGAGCAGGCTCCGCGCGGAGATCGGCGTGGCGAGCAGGAGCTGGAGCGCCCGCCGCTCCTGCCCGACCGACGTGGTCGCCAGGATCAATCCGAAGAAGCCGACGATCCAGCCGAGCCAGAGGACGACGCCGAGCGGTCCGAGGGCGCCCCCCTCGAGGAAGATCAGGAGGACGAAGACGATCGGCACCACCAGGGTCGGCATGAGCTCCCGCCGGCGCACAAACCCCTTGAGGTCCTTCGCCGCGACGGCCGCCTCGGGCCCGGAGAGCCCCGCGGCGGTGAACCACGGATGTCCGCTCGCGAACCGGACCGAACCGACCTGGACCTCCGCGCTCGCGGCGACCCAGTACTTCGCCCGTGTCCAGCCCGCGAAGTCCGCGAGCACGGCCAGCAGGGCGACCTGCCCGGCGGCGAACGCGAGGGCGAGCCACGGGTCCCCGCGGAGGAGGTCGAAGATCGACTGGGTCGACCAGAGGAACGGGACGATCGCGGTCACGATCAGGACCGACCCCAGGTCGTGCACGAACGCCAGGAGGACCACCGGATTGAAGGCGAGCTGGACGGCGAGGATGACGACGATCAGCAGCGCGGCCCGGACGATGAGGGTGAACCGCCCGCCGCGGGCCGCGGCGACCGTTCCCGCCCGCTGGCCGACGGCGCGGACGACCTCGATGAGCAGTCCGCCCTCGAGAAGGGCCACCACCGAGAGCCCGACGGCCACGAGGTACGGGAGCGTCTGGCCGGCGACGAGCGCGACCGGCAGCAGGCCGCCCACGACCAGCGCCACCGCGGGAGAGTACGTGTACGCGATCGCCGCCGCCGAGGCGGCCGCGTACTCCGTCGGGTCGAGCGGGAGCCAGTGCGCGGCGTCGCTGCCGCTGAACCGGGCGGTCGTCGTCAGCTCGAACATCGTTCCCGCGACGAGCACGACGCTGAGCCCCACGAGCGGGAGGAACGGAAGGAGCGGACCGAGGAGCTGGGCCCAGGTACCCGCCGGGAGGCCGGCCGACCGGACCGCCAGCAGGGCGACGCCCGCGGCGATGGCGAACAGGCCAACGTCGAGGGTGGCGAGGAGGGCGGGGCTCCCGAGGAAGCTCGTCGGGTCGGACGTGCTGCGACCCGAGCGCAACTGCGACGCGACGAGGACCGCCGCGAGACGTCGGACGCGGTGGAAATTCATGGCCCTACCGGGCGAGCGCCTGCACGACGTCGCCGAGGTCCCCCGTCCCGGTGAGGCTCAGGAAGACGTCCTCGAGGCCGGAACCGGCGAGACCGGCGCGGGCTCGGAGGGACTCCACCGTCCCCGAGGCGAGTACGGCGCCGTGGCTCAGGATCACCACGTCGTCGCAGATCGCCTGGGCGATCTCGAGGACGTGCGTCGAGAAGAGGACGGCCACGCCGTCGCGGGTCGCCAGGTTCCGCAGGAGGTCCTTCGTCACCCGGGCCGACCGCGGGTCGAGGCCGTTCAACGGCTCGTCGAGCACGAGGAGCCTCGGGCGGTGGACCAGGGCGGCGATGAGCGCGACCTTCTGCTTCATCCCCTGGGAGTACCCGCTGATGAGCGATCCCTCGTGGCCGGCGAGCTCGAAGCCGGTGAGGAACTGCTGGATCCGGGCCTCCCTCGCCGAGCCGTCCAGTCCGTACATGTCCGCCACGAAGTCGAGGTACTCGGCTCCCGTCAGGAACTCGTAGAGCGCGGGGGACTCGGGGACGTAGCCGATCTGTTGCTTCGCGCGGGTCGGGTCGGCCAGGACGTCGTCGCCGAACAATCGGATGCGACCGCGGTCCGGGCGGACGAGGCCGAGCACGGCCTTCATCGTGGTCGACTTCCCGGCCCCGTTGGGACCGAGGAGCCCCACGATGGTCCCGGCCGGGACCGAGAACGAGACGTCCGCGAGCGCCCGGACCGCCGCGTAGGACTTCGAGATCCCGTCGACCTCGAGCGCCGGGACGGACGATGGGACGGACGGGGCCCGCGACGGCAGCGGCGCCACCGGAGCGGCCATCGCAGCAGGGGGATGCGAGCGACCGGGTATTAATCCCGCTCCTCGGCGGAGCGGCCTGATCGAGGGGGTACATCGGGGGACCGGATCCCGCGTCCCGCGGGGGGGGCTCGGGCGGGCCGGCGGCCCCGTTCCCGACGCTTAGTTGTCAAGGCTCCGGAACCGAGCCCCGGCGTCGGACGCCCGCAGGAGGGCGACGGGGGCCATCCGCAGGCTCGCCCCCGTGCGGATCGCTTCCACGGCGTGGAGCAGGAGCTCGTACGCCGCTTCCTCGGCCTCGCCGAGGTCGGACGTTCCCTCGTCCTCGGGGACGAACACTCGGAGGACCTCTCCCTCGATCCCCAGGAGCACGTGGCCGGACCCGTCCCGCCGCGCCCAGGCCAGGAGAGGTCCCCGCGGTCCGTCCACGACGCCCACCCAGCGGAGGGATCCGAACCAGTGGCCGGTCAACCGGGTGAGGACGGCGCTCGCGGCGAAGCCCGGGGGAAGGCCGACCTGGGCGATCGGCCGTAGGTCGTCCGTGATCGCCCGGGGCGCCGGGAGAACCGGGTCGAGGAGCCGGTAGCCGCCGTCCGACCGCTCGATCCGGCCCTCTCGCTCCAACCGTCGCAGGGCGCGAGAGAGCGACTCAGGATGGGCTCCGAGCGCTCGGCGGAGACCGTTGAAGGCGATCCGACCGCCCAGTCCCTGGAGGGCGAGGAGGATCCGCTCGTCCAGCCGCTCGGGAGCCACGAACGAGGCGTCGTCCCGGGGCGGGGCCATCCCCCGGGTACGGCGAATCCGGGAATTTAGAGGAGCGGTTACCGGACCGTTACCCGCTCCCGCGTGGCCGGCCCGTTGGGTGTGACCGGTCGCGGGGCGACCCGGTCAATATCCGGCCCCGGCCGATGGCCGTCTCGGAACCATCGTTCCGGGAGTGCTTCATGAGCGAAGGGGACGGGCGCGATGCGAGGGGGACGAACTTCGGTCCGTGGGTCTGGTCGGCGTACCGGGCGTACAACGAGCTGTTGCGCGAGCGGGTCAAGAAGCGGTTCGAGGCGAAGGAGGGACCGTGGCTCGACCAGGTCGCGGACATCCTCGTGGCGATCGTCGACGCCCGATGGGAAGGCGGCCGCAAGAAGGAGAAGGA
>JASHVP010000048.1 GCA_030044475.1 Thermoplasmata archaeon
GCGCTCCTGCCGGCGGGCGGCCTCGCGGTCCTCGCGGGGATCGGGACGGTCCCGGAGCTCTTGGCCGGGGCGGTCGGTCTCGTCGCGGTCCTCTGGCTCGCCGACGACCCCGTCCGCCGCCCCGGCGCCCTCGGCCGCGCCACCCCCTCGCTGCTCCTGGTCGGGGGGTCGGTCGTGCTCGCCTGGGTGAGTGCCACCCTGCTCCCGAGCGGGGCGGCGCCGCTCGGCGTCGCGGTCGCGCTGCTGATCGTCGTGCTGGCGGTCGCCGCCTTCCTCCTCGGACAGCCGGAGCTCGTCGACCCCGCGGCGGCAACCTCTTGAGCCGGCACGGGCCATGCGGGAGCGACGCGGCCAGCGGCCGCGTCCGGACGCCGACGAAGGGTCCCTCTCGACTCAACGCGGACGGGTCGTCCGCCGAGGATGACGTGAGGACAACCCCGGGGTCCGACATCCCCGGCCGGGGTCAGACCGCCGAGAGGGCCGTCGCCTGCGGTGACGCGGATCGTTACGGCCGGGGGACATCCGCCCCGGTGCCCTCCATATAGGGGCCCACGCTCGCGGGAGGTCGAGGTCGAGCGGTGGATCCGGCGACGGCGCGCACCCTGGCCGAGAAGGTCCGGGCGTCCGTCCAGACCGCCGTCGTCGGCCGGGACGTCGCCGTCGACCAGGTGCTCACCGGACTGCTCGCCGACGGCCACCTGCTCCTCGAGGACCTGCCGGGTCTCGGCAAGACCCTGATGGCGAAGTCGTTCGCCACCGCCCTCGGTCTCGGCTTCCAGCGGGTGCAGTTCACAGCCGACCTCCTGCCGCACGACATCACGGGGGGGGAGATCCTGGACCCGCGGAAGGGCGAACTCACGTTCCGCCCGGGCCCGCTGTTCACGAACCTCCTCCTCGCCGACGAGATCAATCGGGCGCCGCCGAAGGTGCAATCCGCGTTGCTGGAGGCGATGCAGGAGTATCAGGTCACGAGCGAGCGGTCGACGTACCCGATCCCGCGCCCGTTCCTCGTGATCGCGACCGAGAACCCGATCGAGCTCGAGGGAACGTACCCGCTCCCCGAGGCCCAGGTCGACCGATTCCTCCTCCGGCTGCGCGTCGGCTACCCGACGGTCGAGGAGGAGCGCTCGATCTTGGAGCGGCGCCGGGCCCGGAAGGAGGACGCGGTCTCCGTGCCGACGGTCCTCGACGCGGCGACGTTCCTCGACGTTCAGCGCGCCGTCGAACAGGTCGAGCTCGAGCCGTCGGTCGCGGGGTACCTCGTCGACCTCGTCCGGGCGACGCGGGAGGACGGCCGGGCGGAGGTCGGGGCCTCCCCGCGGGGGGCGCTGGCCCTGCAGAAGATCGCGCGGGCCCGCGCCCTCTTGCAGGGCCGGGACTTCGTCCTGCCCGACGACGTGAAGGCGTACGCCCAGCCGGCGCTCGCGCACCGGGTGCTCGTCAAGCCCGAGCCGTGGATCCGCGGGGTCCGCGGCGAGGCGATCGTGGCGGCCGCGCTCGAGCGGACGTCCGTGCCGAAGCTCGCGTGAGCGGCGGCAAGGGCTTTGAACGGGGTCCCGCTCCGCCGCCCCGGATGGCCGACCTCCCGCTCGTGATCGTCGCGGATCCCATCGACCGGGCGGCCGTCGACGCCTTGCGGGCCGGACCGTGCCGGGTGATCGACGCGAGCGGCGACCCGACGTCCCTGGCGGCCTCCCTCCCCGAGGCGTGGGGACTGATCGTCCGCAGCCGGACGAAGGTGACGTCGGAGTTGCTCGCCCAGGCCCCCCGCCTGGCGCTGGTCGCCCGCGCGGGCGTCGGCGTCGACAACGTGGACCTCGCGACGACCGGCCCCCGGGGGATCCGGGTCGTCAACGCCCCGTCCGCCGCCACCACGAGCGTCGCCGAGCTCACCGTGGCGCTCTACCTCCTCCTCGTCCGCGAGCTCCTGCCGGCGGTCGCCGCGACCCGGGCGGGGAAGTGGGAGCGGGGCACGCGCGGCCACGAGCTCGCCGGCAAGACCGTGGGCTACGTCGGCTACGGCCGGATCGCGCGCGAGGTCGCGCGCCGGGCCGCGGCGTTCGGCGCGCGCGCGGTCGCCTACGACCCGTTCGTCTCGTCGGCCCCGGACGGCACGAAGATGCTCCCGCTCCCCGACCTCCTCGCGGCCGCGGACCTCGTGAGCCTGCACGCGGCCCTCACCCCCGAGAACCACCATCTCCTCGACGCCGCGGCGTTCGCCCGGATGCGGCCCGGGGCGTGTCTCGTCAATGTCGCGCGCGGCCCCCTCGTCGACGAGGCCGCCCTCCTCGCCGCCCTGGAGGGAGGCCGGCTCGCCGGGGCCGCGCTGGACGTCTACGAGGTGGAACCTCCGATGAACCGAGCGCTCCTGGAGCACCCGCGCGTGATCCCGACCCCGCACCTCGGCGCGTCGACCGAGGAGGCCCAGCGCCGGGCCGGCCGGGACGTCGTCGACGAGGTCCTGCGCGCCCTCCGCGGCGAGCCGCTCACCGCCCTGGTGCCGGCGCCGGGAGGCCGACCGTGACGTTCGACCCCGAGACGACGACGTTCCTCATCGCCGGCCCGGTGCGCATCCACCCGCGGGTCTTGCGGGCGATGTCGATGCCGTCGCTCAACCACCGGGGGGACTTTTTCCACGGCGTCGTGAAGGAGATCCGGGACCTGCTCCCCGTGCTGTTCGGGGCTCCCGGGCACCAGGTGATCCTGAGCGGCAGCGGCACCGCGGGGCTCGAGGCGATGTACGCGAGCCTGCTCCCGGCCGACGGCCGGGCCCTCGTGCTCACGAACGGCAACTTCGGCGACCGGTCGGCCGAGATCGTCCGGCGGTACGCCTCGGAGATCACGACCCTTTCCGCCCCGTGGGGACGGACGCTCCCGATCGAGGACGCCAAAGCGGAACTCGAGAAGGGCGACGTCCGGGCCGTCTGTGTCGTCCACAACGAGACGAGCGTCGGGCTCGCCAACGATCTCGCCCCGCTCGTCCCCGCGATCCGGGCGTCCGGCGCCCTGTTCCTCGTGGACGGCATCAGCGCCGTCGCCGGCATCCCCCAGCCGATCGAGGAGTGGGGGATCGACGCCGTCGTCGCCGGGAGCCAGAAGGGACTGGCCGCTCCGGCGGGCCTCGCGCTCGTCCACCTCTCCGACCGGGCGGTCGCCGCCCTCCACCCCGGGACGTTCTACCTCGACCTCGGTGCCCACCTGAAGTCCCTCGAGAAGAACGATACCCCGTGGACGCCGGCCGTGCCGCTGTTCCTCGCGCTCCGCGAGGCGCTCCTCCTCCTGAAGGAGGAGACCCTGGCGGGCCGGCTCGCGCGGACCCACCGGCTCGCCGAGGCGAGCCGGGCCGCCGTGGCGGCGCTCGGGCTCGAGCTGTTCCCCGACGCCGCGTCGGCGTCCGACACCGTGACGGCGGTGAACAACCCGTCCGGGATGGGCGACCCCGAGCTCCGCAAGGTCCTCGAGCGCGAGTACAACGTCCTCGTCCAGGGCGGGCAGGGCGCGCTCACCGGGAAGATCTTCCGGATCGGTCACATGGGGATCGCGGACTGGCCGGACCTGCTCGTGACGTTCGCGGCGCTCGAGCGGATCCTGGGGAAGGCCGGACGGCTCCCCGCCCCCGGCGCGGCGCTGCGGGCGATCGTCGACCGAATGCCGTGACCCGCCGCTAGATGTCGACGATCACCCGGGCCCGGCCCCGGGGGACGTCGAAGACGGCGCCATGGAGCGTCGCCGCCTTCACCTCGATGCCGGAGGGGTGCCGGGCCGGGTCGTACGGCTCGCCGGCCACCTCCGCCACGACCGCGGTCGGCGGATTCCCGACGGTCCGAGCGACGATCGAACGGCCTACGAAGCCGTCGGACGCCCCGACGAGGATCAGCTGATTGAGGAACTCCACCGCGAGCGACGCCGGGTCGCTCGCGGAGGCGCTCACGGCCCGGACCTCGCGAGGCCGCACCCGGCTCCGATCGGTCTGGAGGCCGTACAGGCCGAGCCCGAGCGCCTCGAGGACGGCCGACGCGGTCGGACCGGTCGCCCAGAGGCCGACATCGGCCGTCGTCGGGAACCGCCCCCACCGGCGAGCGGGCGGCCGCGAGCCGCGACGGGCGGGCGTGGCCGGTCCGAGGGCCCGGAGGGGTTTAAGCGGCCGGCGCGCTCGTCGTCCCCAGGATGAAGGCGTCGCTCGTCGTTCCGACCCTCAACGAGGCGTCCTCGATCCGCCACGTGCTCCGGCTGTTCCGGGGCGCCGCCACGGAGGCGAATCGGACGGTGTTCGCGGGCGACCCCCTCGAGTGGGAGATCCTGGTCGTCGACGGGGCGTCGACCGACGGGACGGCCGCGATCGCCGCGGAGGAGGGCGCCCGGGTGATCATCGAGCGGCGGCGCGGCTACGGACGGGCGTACCGGACCGGCTTCGCCGAGGTGAAGGGCGAGGTCGTCGCGACCGCCGACGGCGACGCGACGTACCCGGTCGAGACGGTCCCCGGGCTCGTCAAGCGGCTCCTCGACGAGCGGATCGACTTCCTCACCGGGAACCGCATGGCGTACCTCGACCGGCGCTCGATGACGACCGAGCACCGGATCGGCAACCGCGCCCTCAACCTGCTGCTCGGGGTGGCGTACCACGCCTGGATGAAGGAGCTGCCGAACGGCCGTCTCGAGGACAGCCAAAGCGGCTTCTGGGTCTTTCGCCGGTCGGTCCTCGACCACGTCCGTCTCACCCAGGAGGGCATGGCGTTCAGCGAGGAACTGAAGCTGGAGGCGGTCCTCCGCGGGCTCCGCGTCGTCGAGGTTCCGATCCGCTACGGGGAACGGTGGGGGCCGCCGAAGCTCTCCAGCTGGCGGGACGGGCTGCGGAACATGTTCTTCCTGATCGACAAGCGGCTCGACGTCGCCCGGGAGCGCAAGCGCGGGACGCTGGCCCCGTTCGCCCGGAAGGACGACCGGGCCGCGTGAGCGCCCCTACTGGGTCTTGCCGGAGCGCTCGCGCGACTTCACGCGGAGCCCCTTGTAGCCGCAGCGCCGGCACTGGACGGCGCGCGGGGGGTTCCGCGCCGAGCAGTTCATGCAGACCTTCTTGTTCAGAAGGCGCTCGACGGCCTCGGGGAACGGCATGGGGAGGCGGGGACGCGGCCCGCCGTATAAAAGCTGGGAGGCCGACCGCGCCGAAGCCGATTTGCCGCCGGCGGAGCTGACGAGGCGATGTTCGCGGACGACGACGGGCGCGCCGCCGTCCGGTGGGCGCGTCGGGCGACCGAACGGGCGCTCGGCGCGCCCGCGCTCGGAGCGTCCCCTCCCGCTCCGTCACCCCCTCCTTCGTTCGAGGAGCGCCGGGGCGCGTTCGTCACCTGGAAGCGGTACCCGTCGGGCGACCTGCGCGGGTGCATCGGGTTCCCGCGGCCCGTGCTGCCGCTGGGCCGCGCGATCGCCGAGGCCGCGGTCGCCGCCGCCACCGACGACCCCCGGTTCCGGCCGGTCCGCGTCGAGGAGCTTCCGTCGCTCACGGTCGACGTCTCCGTGCTCTCCCCCCCGGAGCGACTCCCGGCCCCCGGTCCGGACGGGGTGGTCGTCGGCCGGGACGGACTGATCGTCGAGGGCCGCGGGGCGAGCGGACTCCTCCTCCCCCAGGTCGCCGTCGAGGAGCGGTGGGACGCGGCGACGTTCCTCGAGGCCACGTGCGAGAAGGCCGGCCTTCCGTCCGGCGCGTGGCGCGAGCCGTCGGTGCGCGTCCTCCGGTTCGGCGCCGACGTCTTTCGCGAGCTGCGACCGGGCGGCGAGGTCGAGCGCGAGCCGCTGGCCGTCAGTCCGCCCGCGGGGCGACGACCGCCTCGAAGCTAGCCCCGTCCAGCTCCCAGCGTCGGACTCCGGCGGCGGCCCCGAGCGATCCGTCGACGAGCTCCAGCGGGTCGGCGAGCAGGTCCCGGGCGAGCTCCGTCCCGTGGTCCCGAAGGGCCGACAGCAGCGGGCCGGAGGCGCCGAGGCGGATCGCGACCCGGTCCGTGTAGCGCAGGCGGAGCTCCTTGCGCGTCTGCTGGAGGCGACGCGCGACCTCGCGGACCAAACCCTCGGCGAGCAGCGCCTCCGGGGGATGCCGGGCGAGCGCGGCGACGGGGCGGCCCTCGTCCTCTCGGACGACCCACTCCGCGTCGGAGTAGCGACTCCGTTCGTCCACCGCGACGCGCACGATCCCGCGGACGTTCAGCTCGCCGGCGACGAGCGCCTCGCCCTCGGCGCCCAGCGCCGCGAGACCGGGCGGGCCGGGGGCGAAGACGACCAGCTCGGCGAGCGGGATCCGCGACTTCAGTCCGGCCCGCTGCCGCAACTCCCGGCCGACCTCGACGAGGGCGCGCAGCTCGGACATCGCCGCCTCGAGCGACGGATCGCGCGTCGCGAGCGGGCCCGGCCAGCCGGCGAGGTGGACCGACCGCTCGCCGGCGCGGTAGCCGAGCTCGCCGACCTCCTGGTGGATCCATTCCGCCGTGAACGGGAGGATCGGGCCGACCGTCCGCGCCAATCCGAGGAGCGCGTACGACAGGGTGGCGTGCGCGGCCCGTCGATCCTCGTCGCCGGCCTCCCCCCAGAACCGGGGCCGCGAACGACGCACGTACCACGTGGAGAGGTCGTCGACGAACCCCCGAACCGCTTCCGACGCCCGGCGCAGGTCGTACGCGAGGAACCCGGCCTCCGCGTCCGCCCGGGTCGCCTCGAGCCGCGAGAGCAGCCAGCGGTCGAGGACGGAGGAGACCCGGGGACGCTCGGGCGACGGCGCGAGCCCGTCCGCCCGGGCGTTCGCGAGGTGGAACGCGACGACGTTCGCGAGGGTTCCCAGGGTCCGGGCGGCCGTCCGCTGGATCGTGGTGTCGCCGACCCGCATCGGCTCGGACCAGTCGACCGCGAGGAACGTCCAGCGGACGGCGTCGCCCCCGAACCGCTCCAGGGTCTCCATCGGGTCGAGGACGTTCCCCTTCGACTTCGACATCTTTCGGCCCCCCTCGTCGAGGACCATCCCGTTCACGAGGCAGGTCCGGTACGCGGGGCGGTCGAACAGCAGCGTCGCGAGGACCAGCAGGGAGTAGAACCAGCCGCGCGTCTGGTCGAGCCCCTCGGCGATGTAGTCCAGCGGGGCCGACGGGTCGAACGGACCCGGCGCGAACGGGTAGTGGAACTCGGCGAACGGGGCGCACCCGCTGTCGTACCACCCGTCGATGGTGTACGGTTCCCGACGGGCGTCGGCGCCGCAGGTCGCGCATCGGACGAGAAGGCGGTCGACGGTGACGCGGTGCGGGTCGAACGGATCCGGGAGCGCGGCGCCCGTGCGCTCGGCGAGCTCGGCGAAGCTCCCGATGCACGTCGCGTGGCCGGCCTCGCACATCCAGACCGGGAGCGGCGTCCCCCAGTACCGGTTCCGGGAGAGCGCCCAGTCCTTGGCTTCGTCGAGGAAATTGCCGAATCGTCCGTGCTGCATGTGCTCGGGGATCCAGCGGATCTTCTCGTTGTTGGCCACGAGAGCGTCCCGGATCTGCGAGCACCGTACGAACCAGGAGTCGAGGGCTCGATAGATGAGCGGCGTCTCGCATCGCCAGCACGTGGGGTAGGTGTGGCGCAGCTTCTCTTCGAGGAAGAGCGCGCCCGACTCCCGGAGCTGTTTCAGGAGGAGCGGGTCGGCCGCCTTGAAACCCTTCCCCTCGAGCGGCGGGACCTGGGCC
>JASHVP010000049.1 GCA_030044475.1 Thermoplasmata archaeon
CTCCTTCGCGCTCACGAAGCCGACGAGCCGCCGCTCGGAGTCGGTCACCGGGAACCCGTGGTGCCGGCTTCGCATCAGCCGGCGGATCGCCTCCTCGACGGTCGTCGTGGAGGGGAGGTGCTCGACCTCCAGGATCATGTAGTCGCGGACGGCGACCGTCATCGGGCCGGGGCCGGCTGCCGGTCGCGCAGGTACGCGGTCAGCAGGTGACAGACGACGAGGTGGACGTCCTCGGTGTGCTGCATGCTGTTGGACGGGACGACGAGCGGCACGTCCACGAGGTCCTTCAACTTCCCGCCGCCGATCCCCGTGAGTCCGATCGTCGTGAGGCCGAGCTCCTTGGCGACGGCGATCGCCGCGAGGACGTTCGGCGAGTTGCCGCTCCCCGAGATCGCCACGACGACGTCGCCCTTCGACGCGAGCGCCCGCAACGGGCCCGCGAACACCTCGGCGTAGCCGACGTCGTTCGCCCAGGCCGTGAGCCCGGGGACGTTGTCGCTCAAGCTGAGGCACCGGAACCGCGGCCCCGGGGAGCTCGCCCCGGTCCCCCCGGCGACCTTGGCGATGTCGGTCACGAAGTGCGACGCGGTGGAGGAGCTCCCCCCGTTCCCGAAGAAGAAGATCGTCCGGTCGTCGGCCCGCGCCCGCAGGAAGATCGCCGCGATCTTCTCGACCGCCTCTCCGAGGTAGGGGGCCTTGAGCGTCGCGACCGTCTCGCGCACGTAGTCGTCGAGGTACGGCCGGAACGTCGACAGGTCGGTCATCGCCCGAAGAACAAGATCCGCGATCCCTCCGAGGTCACCCGGACCGGGAGCCGTTCCATCGGCGACAGGGCGGTCGCTATTTGACGGCTCCGCTCGGGCGGGTGGAGGAGCATCAGGAATCCGCCGCCGCCGGCCCCGGTGATCTTCCCGCCGTACGCCCCGGCCGCCCGGGCGGCCTCGTAGCGCGCGTCGATCTCCCCCGTGGAGATCCCGGCGGAGAGCCCGCGCTTCAGCCGCCAACCCTCGTCGACGATCGCCCCGAGGCGGGCGTAGTCCCCGTTCAGCAGGGCCGACCGCGCCTCGGCGGCGAGGATGCGGATCCGGCCGTACGCGTCGAGCTTCTCGGAGGTCCGCGCACTCTGCTCCTTGAGGATCCCCTCGGCCCGGCGGGTGATGCCGGTGTAGAACAGCGACAGGTGGTCGCTGAGCGCCTCGCGGTCCGGCGTCCGGAGGGGGACGGGCGAGGCGCGGACGGTGTCGTCCGGGTGGAAGTCGAAGTACTGGACCCCGCCGAACGCGGCGATGTACTGGTCCTGCTTGCCGAGCGTGCCCCCGAGGCGGTCGATCTCGATGTTGCACGCCTCGGCGCCGAGCTCGGCCGGCTCCTTGAGAATCCCCCGGTACGCGTAGAGCGCGTTCAGGAGGCCGACGGTCAGGGTCGAGGACGAACCGAGGCCGGTCCCCTCCCCGGGCACGTCGGCGATCGTGTGCACCTCGAGCGCCTCGTGGACCCCTGCGAGTCGCATCGCCTCGCGCACGAGCCCGTGCTGGAGGTCGTCGAGGCGCTCGACGTCCTCCGTCCTGGAATAGGCGACGCGGATCGACCGATCGAACTTCGGATTCACCAGCACGTGGACGTACTTGTCGATCGCCGCGCTCGTGACCGCCCCGCCCCCGTGCGTCCGGTAGTACGTCGGCAGGTCGGTCCCGCCGCCCGCGAAGCTGATCCGCAGCGGCGTGCGCGTGATGATCACGGTCGCGCGAACCGGCCGCGGCCGCTCTTATGGATTTGGGCCCGGTTCGGCCGGCTCCGGCGGGGGGCGCGCCCCGGGGGAGCGGCTCGCGGTGGGCGACCAGCGCGCCCGGCGACCGTAGAACGCCCGGGTCGTCGCGGCGAGGTCGCCGATCGGGGCGAGCCCCGGCAGCTGGTCGGCGAAGTCGGCCGCCCGTCGGTCGAGGACGATGGCGATCCCCCGGTCGTGCTCCGAGCGGATCATCCGCCCGCACGCCTGGAGGATCGCGCGCTGGGCCGGGGCCCGGACGGTGTAGTCCCAGCCGTGTCCCGTGGTCGCGTCGAGGAACCGCCGGAGCGCCTCCCGCTTCGCCGTCGGTCGGGGGTAGGGGATGCCCACGAGGACGACGGCCTCGAGCTCCTCGTCGGGGTAGTCGATCCCCTCCGACAGCCGCCCTCCCGCCACGCCGAGCAGGACGGTCCCCTCCGGGTCCTTCTTCCACCCCTCGATCGACCGCCAGAGGTCGCCGATCGGGACCCGGGCGTACTCGATGAACACGTTGCCGGGCAACTGCGACTGCAACCCCGACTCGAGGACCCTCTGCAGGAGGTCGAAGCTCGGGAAGAAGACGGCCGTCTTGACCGGCAGGCATTGCAGGACCTCCACGAGCCGGTCGGCGAGCCGCTGGATCGCCCGCGGGTCGCTGCGGAGCTCTTCGAAGCGCGTCGTGACGGTCGGGTCGTAGAGGTAGCGGCGGTTCTCGGCCGGGAAGTGCGACGGCACTTCGAGCGCGCGGGCCGAGGCCCCGAGCCCGAGGGCGTCCCGGTATTCGGCGATCGGGGCGAGCGTGCCGGAGAGGTGGACCGAGAGATGGCAGTCGAGGATCGGCCGCGCCGGCACGGAGGCGTCGAGCGAGTACGCCTCCAGGGCCGGCCGGGGGACGCGGGTCGCGACCTTCGCGTAGCCCGCCCCGTCGAGCTGGGGCCAGGAGAGGAGCGTCAGCGCCACCGTGTGGACCCACGACCGCGGCAGGTGCCGCTCGCGACGGCGCTCCTCGCGGAGGTTCTCCCCCCACGTCGCGAGCGCCCCGAGCCACGTGTCGTACCGGTGGCTCGTCCCGCCGATCGCGGTCAGCAGGGCATCCTCGAAGACCCCCGGCGGCAGGACGGCGTCCTCCTCGCGGGCGAGCGCCTGGATCAGCTCCTCGACCGCGGCGCCGACGATGTCGAGGAACCGGGTGGCGCTCGGCCCATCGGGCAGCTGGAAGTCGCCGCGCTCGGCGACCTCGGCCCGGGCCCGGCGCACCGACTCCTGGGGCAGGGAGACCGTCGTGAGGTCGCGCAGGTGGCTCGGGAGGTTGTGGGCCTCGTCGATGACCAGGTCGACCTGCGACGCCTCGGCCTGCATCCAGGTCAGGAGCGACTTTCGGATGAACGGGTGGAAGTAGAACGCGTACGGCGCGGTGACCAGGCGGGACTGGGGGAGCAGACGCTTCGAGAGCTCGTAGGCGCAGAGGTTCTCTTCCCGGCAGAACGTCTCGAACTCGTGGGGGGCGGGCAGCTTCGCGCTCAGTCGCTCGACGAGCCCCTCGAGGTCGGACTGGAGCACCCGGGCGTAGTACGGGCACCCGTCGAGGTCCGTGAGGTCGATCTCCCCGCCCTCCGGCAGCTCGGGGGAGGCGACCGTCGGGGCCTCGCCGCGCATCGCCGCCTCGGTCGCCCGCTTGCGGTCGGCGCACAGCTTGCCGTGCTCCTCCGCGGTGGCCCCCTTGATCTCGGCGACGTTCTCGAGCAGGAAGCACCGGCGCGCTCGGCCCTGGAGCCCGACCGACAGGATCGGGGCGTCGAGCCGGTGGGCGATCGCCCGGGCCTCTTGCAGCACCTGGACCTCCTGTGAGTGGGTCCGGACCAGGTAGAGGATCTTGTGCCCGCTCTGGAGGGAGTGTTCGAGCAGCGGGGCCAGGGTCGCGACCGTCTTGCCGCTCCCCGTCGGGGCGTGGACGAGCAGAGGCCCGCCGCGTCGGGCGGTCTCCGCCACCTCCCGCAGGATCCGGTCCTGCCCTTCGCGAACCCGGTAGGGGAAGAGCGACGAGGACTCCGAGGCCGAGGTGGCGGTGGGCGTCGTGGTCGCTCCGCCGGAGGCGAGCCATCGGGGAGGGTTTTAAGCTGCGCGTCGAGTGGAACGTGGCCGGCGTCCCGGCCCCCGCCCGGGGGCCCTACCCGTACCGGTACCGGATCCCGTACGGACCTCGGGGGAGGTTCCAGGTCACCGACCCCTGGTCACAGGCGATGTCGCAGGCACCGCACTCCACGCAGTCCTCGTACCGGAACACCAGCCGGCCGTCGATCCGTTCGTAGCATTTCGCCGGACAGGCGAACGTGCAGAACGAGTGCGGGCACCGCGCGCAGATCTCGGGCCGCACGGTGATGTGGGCGTGCTCCTGGCCGTCGGTCTGGTACTGCAGGGTGGCGAGGCGGCGCTTGATCTCGACGAACCCGCTTCCCGGCGCCTCGCTTCCGGCCATCTCGCGTCCCTACTTCGGCAGCCCCGCGAGCAGGGCGAGGTCGGCCCGCACGGCGGCGACGCTCGCCGCGAACGCGGCCCGTTCCGCGGCCGTCAGGCCGACCTCGACGACCTTCTCGACCCCGGCCCGGCCCAGCACCACCGGGACCCCTACGCACACGTCGGACTCCCCGAACGCCCCGTCCAGATGGGCGGCGACCGGCAGGAGCCGGTGCTCGTCGAGCGCGACGGCGCGGACCAGTTCGGCCTGGCTGGCGGTGGGGGCGTAGAACGCGCTCCCGGTCTTGAGCAGGTTGACGATCTCGCCGCCCCCCTGCTTCGCCCGGTCGACGATCTTCGCCAGTCGGTCCGGCGGGAGGAGGGCCGTGAGCGGAACTCCCGAGACGCTGGTCAGGGAGAGGACCGGCACCATCGTGTCGCCGTGGGTCCCGAGGACGAAGCCGACCACGTCCCGGGGCGCGACGCCGAGCGCCTCCGCGACGAACCAGCGGAATCGGGCGGTGTCGAGCGTGCCGGACTCCCCGAAGACGCGGGCCGACGGGAGGCCGCTCCGTTGCCGGAAGAAGTAGGTCATGACGTCGACCGGATTCGTCACGACGACGCAGACGGCGTCCGGCGCGGCGCGTCGCACGGCGTCCGCATGCCCTCCGACGATCGCGGCGTTCTTCTCCAGCAGGTCGGACCGGCTCATCCCGGGCTTCCGGGCGAGCCCCGCGGTCTCGACCACCACGTCCGCGCCCGCCACCGCGTCGAGCGACGTGGAGCCGGTGACCCGCGTCGAGAAGCCGAGGATCGGCGCGGACTCCTGGATGTCGAGGGCCTTGCCCTGGGGCAATCCCTCGACGATATCGATCAGGGCGACCTCGCGGGCCAGGTCCATCTCGGCCAGGCGTTGGGCGAGCGACCCGCCGATGTTCCCCGCGCCGAGCACCACGACCTTGTTGAGGCGGCCCATCGCGACTCCCCGTGCGACGCACCCCGTCTCGGGCTTAAAGTTCGCCGGGGTCCGTGAAGCGAAAAGTTGATTCTCCTGGACGCCCGTTCGCCGCCGAATGGTGGATGTCGACTCGGTCCTGCTGAGCGTGCAGGAGCGAGACAAGTGGCGACGGCGACTCGAGGTCCTCGAGCGGTCGCTCGGGGAGGTGCGGGAACGCCGACGCCGCCTCGAGGCCCGCCTGGCCCGCATGAAGAAGGAGCTCGTCCGGCTCCGCGTCTCGGCGGAGGCGATCGTGACGATCGCCCGCGACCGCACGTCGATCGAGGTGAACCGTGGCTCCCCGAGTCATACCATCCGTTACTGAGAGCGAGCTGGTCGCGACCCAGGAGGACCTCCTGGTGGAGCTGGTCCGCCTCCGCCGCGAGGAGGAGTACCTGCTCCTCAAGGTCCGCCAGGCGCGCGACCAGGTCCGGTACTACGAGGGGCTCCTCGACCTGCTGCGCCGGGACTGGGGCAAGGCCCCCGGCCTCTCCGAGCTCGTCCGCCGGCTCGGCTGACGGCGGCGCGTCGTGCGGGTCGTCGTCCTCGGGGCCGGCGCGATCGGGAGCCTCCTCGGGGCGCGCCTGAGCCAATCGGGACACGCCGTCACGCTGATCGGGCGTCCGGAGCACGTCGCCGCGATCCGGGGGTCCGGCCTCCGCATCCTCGGCGAGGGGGAGGCGGTCGTGCGGGTCGACGCCGACGACCACTGGCCTGTCGGTCCGACCCCGGACGTGGCGCTCATCACCACGAAGACGTTCGACCTCCGCCGCGCGGCCGAATCGCTCGCTCAGGCCCAGGCCCTACCAATCCCCACCCTACTCCCCCAGAACGGGCTCGGCGTCGAGTCGATCGCGGGGGACGCCCTGCGGCACGGCGGCTGGCCCGACCCCCCCTCCTGGATCGTCCGGGCGGTCAACTCGATCCCCGCGACGCTCGTAGCGCCCGGGGTCGTCCGGGCCGCGGGGACGGGGGAGCTGCTCTTCGGCTTCGCGGAACGGGCCGGGGAAGCGGGTCCCGCGACCCGGGTCCTCGGGGAGCTCCTCGCGTCGTCCGGACTTCCGGTCCGGACCGTCGGGGACCTCCGGGTCGAGGTCTGGCGGAAGGCGATCGTCAACGCCGCGATCAATCCGGTGACGGCCCTCCACGCGGTTCCGAACGGAGAACTGGCCGCCGGACCGCTCCGGACCGAGGCGGTGACGCTCCTGAAGGAGGCACTCTCGGTCGCGAACCGGGAGGGCGTTTCCCTCCCCGACGTCGAGGCCCTGGGCGACTTCGACCGCGTCGTGCGCGCGACGGCGCAGAACCGGTCGAGCATGCTGCAGGACCTCGACCGGGGCCGACCGACGGAGATCGATGCGATCTCCGGGGAACTGCTGCGGCGGGCCGAAGCCCACGGGCTCGACCTCCCGGCGACCCGACGCGCGCTCGACTCGGTGCATCGGCGCGCGGGGCGCGGCGCGCCACAAGGGTCTTAGTGCGAGACTCCTCGGCCCCGCCGATGGGCGCGAAGCGGGGGGTCGGCTCGGTCCCCGTCCGGGGACGCCGGGTCCTGGTGCGGGTCGACTTCAACGTTCCCCTCACGCCCGCGGGGCAGGTCGCGGACGAGCGCCGTCTCGTCGAATCGCTGCCGACGTTGCACCACCTGCGAGCGGCGGGCGCCCGGTCGATCCTCCTCTCGCATCTCGGCCGGCCGATGGGCCGCCCGGACCCGCGCTACTCCCTGCGGCCGGTCGCGCACCGCTTGAGCGCGCTGCTGGGTCAACCCGTCCCGATGGCGGACGACCCCGGCAGCACGAAGGCGATCGAGATGACGGCCCGCCTCGAGAACGGCCAGTTCCTGCTGCTCGAGAACCTCCGGTTCCACCCGGGCGAGGAGGCGAACGACCCGGCGTTCGCCGCTCAGATCGCACGGCTCGGCGAGCTGTTCGTCGAGGACGCGTTCGGCACCGTGCACCGCGCCCATGCGTCGACCGTCGGGGTGCCGCGTCGGCTCCCATCGTGCGCGGGCCTCCTCGTGGAGCGGGAGGTCCGGGAGCTGTCGCGACTCGTGGACCGGCCGGAGCGGCCGTACGCTGTGATCGTCGGCGGCGCGAAGGTGGCCGATAAGCTCCCCCTGCTCGAGAGCCTGCTCGGCCGGGCCGATCGGCTGCTCGTCGGGGGCGCCCTCTCGTTCCCGTTCCTGGCGGCGCG
>JASHVP010000050.1 GCA_030044475.1 Thermoplasmata archaeon
CCGCCGCGATCCCGAGGTAGAGGAGGATCGTGGTCGGCTTCACTCCCCCGAACGGGTTGGGAGCCGGCGTCGCGTTCGGATTCACCGTGAAATTCCACTCCAGGCTCCCGGTGACCCCGTTCATGTCCGTCGCCACGACCGTCACGTTGTCCACACCGATCCGCAGGGGCAGGATGGAGGGCACCGCGTAGCTGACGGAGGTCGCGGTCGCGACCACGTCGTCCGTGACGCTGACGTTCTCATCGTCCACGAACATGAAGACCAGATTCGGATTGATCGGCGCCACCGCGTCAGCGAGGGTCGCCGAGATGGTGGGGGTGCGCGAGATCACGGTGGTGTTCGGACCGGGATAGACCGGAGTGATCTTCACCGGCCCCACACCCGGCGGGAGTCGGGGAGGGACTCCCGGGTGCCCGCTGGCGGGCACGAGCCAGAGGGCCAAGACGACGCCGACCATCAACAACGAGGGAACGAGCGCCCGCTTCATTCGGCCCTCGCGTAGGCGATCGAGATCAGGATGATCGTCATCGCGACGGCCAGCGGGACGAGGCCAAAGGTCAGCAGCAGGAGCAACTCGTTCGCGTCGAGACCGGCCGCCGTGCTCTCGAAAGCATTCAGCAGGAACGCCGCGACCGCGATGAGCAGCACCCCGGTCACCACGAGGCTCACGTACATGTCGAGAAACGTCGAGAGGCGCTCGATGAACTCCTTCTGCACGAGTCGCTTCAGCTTCAGCACGTCGTCCGACTTGTTCCGGAGGTATTCGTCAAGATTCCCGCCCTGATGGATCATGTTCGCGATGTCCCAGAACGACTCCCGGACCGACGTCGAGGGGGTCTCCTTCGCCGTCTCGGCCAACGCCGTGATCAGGTCCTTTCCCTGGACGTCGGTCTTGTAGATGATCCGCCGGAACTCGCCCGTCATGGCCGGGTCGTGATCTCGTTGCGCCATCCGGCGGAACAGCCGGATCGGCGACGTGCCGGTGCTCGCGAGAACGGACAACTCGCTCAGCGTGAACGGCAGTTCGCGCTCCAACGCGTCCTTTCGATTGGCGATCCGCGTGTTGAGCAGGAACGAAAAGCCACCCACGACGGCTCCCACGGTGACTCCCCCGACCAGGAGGACATAGAGGTACCAGATTGGGCTGTGGAGGACCCCGAAGAACAGGAAGAACGCGAACACGGCCGTCACGACCGAGCCGATCAGGGCGGCCACCAGCATGGTGGCGTAGTGCATCCCGGGCGTCGCGGTGAGACCGGCCTGCTTCAGCTTCTCCGCCAGCACGGGGGAACCCTCGCCCCGATCGAACCCTTGCCCGACCCTCCGGTACGCCCAGGTCTGGAAGCTGGTCGTAAAGTCCTTCTTCGCTGCCTTCGGCGGCGCCGAGGGGTCCGCGGTGGGAATGACGGTCTCCGCGGTCGCCCCCATCGCTCCCTCAGCCGGCGATGCGCTTCTCGAGCGCCTGAACCGCGTCCTGGGCGTCGACGTAGTACGATGCGATGGCCCGGCTGACGTCCCGGTAGTAGGTCATATTGAGCCGGTTCATCAGGTCGAGATACTGCGCCTTTCGCCGGAGCTCCTCGTCGAGGGCGTCCAGCGATTTGCCCGATCGCTCGGAGATGTGTTCGAGGACGAAGCTCCGTCCGAGGTACGTGAAGCTGTCCGACGGCGGCTCCCATCGGAACACGTCGTTGGTCAGCAGCTCGTTGGTCTTCGGGTCGACCTCGAGGATCTCCGTGACGTTCAGGATCCGGCGGACCCGGACGCCGTCCTGGACCACCTGCGCCGGGAACGCGACCGCATCGAGCGCCTGGAAGAGGACGCGGGGGATGTTCATCGGCTCGTTCTCGACCCGGTGGAGAAGCTCCGCGATCGAGCCGGCGTGGATCGTCGACATCGATGCATGGCCGACGGAGATCGCCTGGAACAGGGTGAACGACTCGACGCCGCGGACCTCGCCCACGATCACATACTCGGGCCGTTGGCGGAGGGCCGCGACGAGAAGGTCGAACAGGGTGACCGTACCCGCCGACTTGGAGGCCCCGTGGCCGGAGATCCCGGAGGGCGAGATTCCGGAGGCGCCTCCTCCGCCCATTCCGTAGCCCGTCCGGGCGACCGACTGGATCCAGTTCTGGTGGTCGATCTGGATCTCGGGCGTGTCCTCGATCGAGACGATCTTGTCCTCCGGACGGATGAACATGGAGACGGCGTTCAGGAACGTCGTCTTGCCGGCCGCGGTTCCGCCCGAGATGAGCATCGAGCGGTGGTACTCGATCAGCGTCCAGAAGTAGGCGAGCTCCACGGACGAGACGGAGCCGAACCGGAGCAGGTCGATCGGAGAGACCGGGTCGTGGGAGAACTTGCGGACGCTGAACGTCGATCCTTTTCGGGTGACCTCCGTCCCGAGCGTGAGGTTGATCCGGCTGCCGTCCGCGAGGGTCGCGTCCAGGATCGGCTGATAGATCGAGATGTGCTTGCCCGCGATCTGGGCGAGGCGGAAGATGTACTTGTTCAGCTCGATCTCGCCGTCGTACCGCACGTTCGTCTTCATCGATCCGAAGATCCGGTGGAAGACGTAGAGCGGCACCCCGGGGCCGAGGCAGCTGATGTCCTCCAGGAACGGATCCCGGAGGATCCCGTCGGTCCGACCGAGGCCGATGAACTCCCGCTTGAGGTAGTACAGGATGACCGACTGCCGCCGTTCGGGGATCGGGATGTCGTAGAGGTCGAGGACCGTCTCGAACCGCTTCTTGAGGTACTCGTGGAGCTTGGGGGACTCTTCGAGGCTCCCGCCGTCGAGGACCGGGAGTTCCTCCTGGGACATGATCAGCTCCATCTTGTCCCGGACGCGCGCGATCTTGTCGACCTCGTCGGGCCTGAGCGTCGGCTCGAGGATGTCGTACCCGAGCTCCCCGTCCGCCGAGTGGAACCGGATGTGGACGAAGGCGAACGGGGGGTTCACCGGATACGTGACGTCGACGGTCCGGCGATCAGCGAGGAGCTGGTTGCGCATGTACCCCAGCTCCGCCTGGATCAGGACCTTCTCGGGGACCGTCGCCCGCTTGAGAAGTCGGGCGTCGATCGCCCGGGACTCCTTCCGCAGCGTCGCCAGATCCTTCGGCTTGGTCAGGGGGAGTTTGCCCCGGAGCGAGCTCGCCGCGGAGACCTCCCGCGGAGAGGCGGTCGCCCGGCCGACCGTCTCCTGACTGCGCATCGGTCGAGAGGACCGAGTCCGAAGGATTAAGGGACCCGCACGGAAAACCCGTAATGTCCGTAGCCGACCGGTGAGGTATATCCGGTCTATCGAAACCCGGTTCCTACATTCGTTTCGGACCCGCTACGGCTTCTCATTCGGCCCGGCATATCAACGCCGCCCCCCCTCGTCCGACCGCTGCGGGGGCTCGGTGAGGCCCGAGGTCCCCGCGGCACCGAAAACAACGAAGGGGGAACGAAACAGAGATGAGCGACAAGAGCGAGAAATTGAGAGAACGACGCCGGGGATACCTGCGGCGCATGCGCGGGGAGAAGCAGGGAGTGTCGCCCGTCGTGGCGACGCTCATCCTGATCCTCATCGCGGTCGCGGCGGCGGCGGCGCTCTACCTGTGGCTGGTCGCCTGGCAGGGCGGCGTCACGGGGGGCATCGGCAGCCCGAGCGCGCAGTACACCCTGTCGATCGGAGGGAGCACGTCCGTCTACCCGATGGCCGTGCTAGCAGCGACCCAGTTTGAGCAGAACAACACCGACGTCGCCGTGAGCGTCAACCAGGGTGGCAGTGGCGCCGGTATGGCGGCCGTCTGTTCCGGTCAGGTCGACATCGGGGAGGCTTCGGCGTTCTACCCGACGAGCGAGCTGATCTCGTCGTACGGTTGCCCGGATACGGTTGTCGAGGAGATCATTGCCTACGATGGGGTCGATATCATCACCCCGACGGCCAACGTCCATGGT
>JASHVP010000051.1 GCA_030044475.1 Thermoplasmata archaeon
CGCGGCCCCGTCGGCGACCGGCGGGAGCACGACCGCGGTGACGTAGAGGAGCGGAAGGACGAGCAGGCCGCCCGCGACCCACCGCGCGTTCACGCGACCACCCCGGGCGTCGTCCTCCGCCGGTAGAGCGCGACGATCGCCCCGAGCGCTCCTTGCCGCCCGAAGTAGCCGACGGCGGCGCCGGCCCCCTCGAGGGCCTGGACCGCGCGCTCGGACCGGGCGACCTCCCGCTCCAGGAGGAGACGGACGGCGTCCGTCGCCTCCGGGCGATCCGGCGCCTCGAGCGGTGGGTACATCGCCCGGACGTCCGGGATCAGCAGGTGCAGCCGGTGCCCCGCGCGGCGCAGCGCCGCGCACGCGGCCGCCGTCCGCGGGCCGTCCCCGTCCGCCGAGGTGAACGCGACGAGGTGGGTCGGCCGCTTCAGGCGCGGCAGGAGGTACTCGAGCGCTCCGGCGAACGACGACGCCTCGGAGCGGACCTGGGCGCCGGCCAGCGCTCGAAAGGCCTCGAACTCGTGGTCGGACCCCCGCCCGGCCGGGACGAACGTGTCGACCGCCGGCCCGAACACGAGCACCCCGCTGCGCCCCTCCTCGTCGAAGCTCGCCCGGAGGACGTCGGCCGCGGCATCGATGGCGACGTCGAGCGCCTCGGCGTCGCCGACCCCGACGGCCATCGGCCGGCCGACGTCGAGCAGCACCACGAGGTCCTGCTGGCTCTCCCGGTCGTACTCGCGGGAGTAGAGCGTGCCCTGCCCGGAGCGGGTCCACGCGATGTGCCGGGGCTCGTCGCCCGGCTGGTACTCGCGCAGGGCGTGGAACTCCGAGCCCGAGCCGCGGGTCGCGAGCGCCGACTGGCCGACGATCATGTTCCAGATCCGCGCGGGGTGCCCGAGCGGGAGCGCCGGCGGCTGCGGGAGGACCTCGAGCCGCCAGTACGCGGGCAGCGCGACGGCCTTGAACGCGAGGCCGAACGGCTCGTGGGCGACGACCACGGTCGGCCCGACGTCGTAGACGCCCCGGTGCTGCGGGGCGACGACGTACGCCAGCGAGAGCGGCTCGCCGGACGCCCACCACGTCAGGAGGTGGGGGTCTCCCTCGAGGACCCGCAGGCGGTCGGGGTACCGGTCGATCAGCTCGACGTAGAAGCTGCCGGGGAGCCGCGAGCCGACCCGGACGGAGAGGAGCGCCGAGCCGCGGACCCGGGCGAACGAGCTGCACTCGACCCGCTCGGCGGTGAACGCGTCCCGGCCGAACCCCCGGGTCGCCCGCAGGAAGGCGAGCAACGCCGCGAGCACGAACCCGAGGAGGAAGACGGCGACGACGAACAGCAGGATGTTGGCGACGAAGAACGCGAGGAGGAGGACGACGAAGCCCGCGAGGAGGAGCCCCCCGCCGCGGCGCGAGAAGGTGAGCCGCGCCCCGATCCCGTCGCCCCGCATCGGGCGCTCCCTACCGCGGGACCTCGACGGCGTTGAGGTCGTCCCGGAGGATCCGCTCGAGTTGCGCGAGCGCGCCGACCGCCTCGGTGAGACCGGTCGTCGGCAGCATCGCCTCGGGGCGAACGATGACGCGGTGGTTCAGCACCGCGAAGGCGAGCTCGCGCACGTCGTCGGGGACGACGAAGTCGCGCCCGTCCAGGAGCGCCGACGCCCGGGTCGCGCGCAGGAACTGCACGGAGGCCCGCGGCGAAGCGCCGAGCAGGAGCCGGTGGTCCTCCCGCGTCCGGCGGACGACGGCGGCGAGGTACCGGTAGAGGTCGTCCGTGAGGTAGACCTCCCGGTGGAGTTGCGCGAGCCGGTCGATCTCCGCCGGGCCGATCGCCGGCGTCGCGGCGCCGGGCGCATCGGTCTCCGCGGTCCGGGTCTTCAGGATCGTCACCTCGTCCTCCGCGCTCGGGTACCGCACGATCCAGCGGAAGAGGAACCGGTCGAGTTCGGCCTCGGGGAGCGGGTACGTCCCCTCCTGCTCGATCGGGTTCTGCGTCGCGATCACGACGAACGGCCGGGGGAGCGGGTGGCTCTTCCCTTCGATCGTCACCTGGCGCTCCTGCATCGCCTCGAGCAGCGCCGACTGCACCTTCGGCGGGGCCCGGTTGATCTCGTCGGCGAGGATCACGTTCGAGAAGATCGGCCCCGGCCGGAACTCGAACGTCCGGTCCGCCCCGGTGACGACCATCGAGCCGAGGATGTCGGTCGGCAGCATGTCGGGCGTGAACTGGATGCGCCGGAAGGCGAGCCCGAGCCGGTTCGAGAACGTCCGGACCAGGTACGTCTTCGCGAGGCCCGGCACGCCCTCGAGGAGGACATGCCCCTCGGCGATCAGCGCGACGGTGAGCGCATGGACGATCTCCTCGGTGCCGATCACCTCCCGCCCGATCGAGGCGGTCAACCGCCGGAGGATCTCGACCGGGCTGCCCGGAGAGGGAGCCGGGGAGTCGGAACCGCGGGCCCCCGACGGAGCCGCGGGGGCGGTGTCGTCGACGGTCATCGGCCCTCCAGCGCCGGGAGTGCCTGGGCGAGCTCCCCGACGATCGCCGCGAACTCCTCCCGCGCGCGGGCGACCCGACGGCGATGCAGCCACGGCACCTGCTCGTTCCACCAGGTCGGCGTCTCGGCCCGGGCGGCGGCCCGGTACGCGGCCAGTAGGTCGTCGACGAGCTGGGGGAGGGTGAGCGTGCCGGGGAGGGGCACCGTCAGCTCGCCGACGGCGAGCCCGCGGCGTTCGGCGATGTCGAGGCCGAGCCGCTCCTTGAGCACGACGGCGAGCCGCCGCCCGAGCAGGTTCAGGGTCGGGAGATACCGCTCCTGCCCGAGCGCTACCAGCGCGCCGGCCTCGGGCGGCTCGAGCCCGGTCCACGGGCGCGGCATCGGCGTCGCGCGGGGAAGGGCGCGGGTGCGGGACTGGGTCCACCAGGCGACGCCGACCGTCGCCGCCGCGATGAGGACGAGCGGCACGGCGTACGACAGTTCCGCGACGAACTCGGCCTGCGTGAGTCCGGACACGACGTTCCCGCGCCTCCTACGGGGGGACCACGCCGGCCGTCGGTCGACTCCGAGGAGACCCGGGATCCTCACTCGAGCGCCCGACGCGGGGGGCGCCCGACGAGTACCGGTACAGGTTGTACATCGGCGCCTCCGCGTAGATCGCCCGGAGGAGGTCGCGGAGCAGGGCCACCGGCACGTCCGGGTGGGAGCCGTACCGCGCCGGCTCGTAGAGCGCATAGAGGCGGGGCAGCAATTGCGTCACGTAGCCCATATCGGCCCGCAGCTGCTCGCGAAGGAACTCCCGGTGGGTCCACTGCTCCGGAAGTCGGAGCCCGAACGCCCGACGAACGTCTTCCTCCGCCGTCGGGTACGCGCGGAGGACGGCCTCCACCGTCTTCCCCTGGGCGATCAGCTGGTCGACCTCGCCCAGGATCGGCGGCGTCGCGGTCGCCCCGGTCGACGGGGCGGGGACCGATCCGGTGGGCGTACCGCCGGGACGGGCCAAGGAACCCCCTCGGGGGCCCCGAAACCGGTCCGGGCATTTATAGGGGTCCGCGACCCGCGGGCCCGCCTTCGGCGGTGCCGGGACGGTCGGCGCGGGCGAACCGAGAAGAACGTCGAGGAATCCCGGGGGCGATGCCCGGCCACCCCGTGGGCCACCTGCGGATCGCCGCGTGCGCGGTCTTCCGGGAGGAGCGTCTCCTCGCGATCCGACGGGCCCCCGGCGACCCGTACCAGCCGGGCGCGTGGGAGATCCCCGGCGGCGTCGTGGAACCGGGGGAGACGTTCGCGCGCGCCGCGGTCCGAGAACTCCGGGAGGAGACGGGCCTGACCGGGCGGGGCCTCCGGCTGTTCCGAGCCCACGAGTTCTGGTCGCCGACCCGTCACTACCTTCGGGTCCACGAGCGCGACTTCCTCGTCACGGTCCCCGCCCCGGTCCGGGTCCGGCTCGACCCCGTGGAGCACTCCGAGTTCCGCTGGGTGGACCGGACCGCGGCCGACCGCCTCCCGACGTGGTGGCGGAAGCGGGTCACGTTCCGGAGGGCGTTCACCGCCCGACGGGCCGATCGTGGGTGATCGGGGAGTCCGGCGTGCGGTCCGCGAGATAGAACGAGTGGAACCGCGGCTCTTCCTCCGACCTCCATCGCCGGAACCCGGCGCCCGACAGTGCGTCGACCTGCCCGGCCGAGAAGAACCGGAGCGGGGCGGCCGTCGGCACCTCGGAACGATTCGGCGCGACCCGCTCGGGGGCGGCACGGTCCGGATGGCGGTCCGAACGGACCGACCAGAGGTGGAGCCCGCCGGGACGCAGCACGCGCCGGACGCCGTCGAAGACGCGGAGCAGCTCTCCGTCGGAGAGCCCCTGGTACGTGACCGCCGCGTGCACCGCGTCGAACGACCCGGACGCGAGCGAGCGGAGGCCGTCGCGGAGGTCGGCCCGGAGGACGCTCCCGCGGCCGGCGACCTCGGCGGGGAGCCCGTCGATCCCCGACCGAGCCCGTCGGACGGCTTCCCAGGAGAAGTCGACGCCCACGACCGCGAACCCCCGCGTGAGGAGGAAGCAGAGGTCGCGGCCCGGTCCGCAGCCCAGGTCGAGGATCGTGGCCGCGCGGACCTCGGCCAAGAGCGGCTCGCCCCACCGGGTGAACGCTCCCGGCCCCTGGTCCGCGCGCGCCCTCGAACTGGCCCAGTACCGGTCCCAGGCTCCCACCGGATCGATCCCGGGGTCTCCCATCGGCCCGCCTCCCCGCGAGCGTCGGTGGCACCGTTCGCGCGGTTATCTCTCCACGCGGGGTACCGGCCGCGACCATGGCGATGCGGGCGATCTCGGTGGCGATCGCGGTCACCGACCGGAAGAAGGCGGCGAAGTGGTATCGACGGACCCTCGGGTTCCGCGTCGTGGACGACGACCCCGAGCACTGGACGACCGTGGCTGGTCCGAGGAGCCGGTTCCGGCTGCACCTCTGCGAGGTCGGCGGCCGGGGGAAGAAGCCCCCGAAGTCGGAGGTCGGGAACACGGGAATCCTGCTCGCGACCGACGCCCCGTTCGTCCGGGAGTGCGCGCGCCTGAAGCGCGCCGGGGTCCGCTTCTCGCTGCCGCCGAAAGAGTTCCCGTGGGGGTGGGTCGCGAAATTCCTCGACCCCGACGGCAACGAGTTCTGGTTGCAGCCCGCGCCTTAGCCGGGCGGTCAGCGGAGCGAGACCGGCTGGGCCGGACCGCCGTCCGGCTCGACGACGACCGCGGTCCCGTACGCGAGCAGCTCGCTCATGATCTCGCTGATCTCGGACGAGGCGAACGCGACCCCGATCACGGCGTTCGCGCCGAGCGCCTGCGCGTGCTGCTGCAGGCGGGTGAGGGCCTCGTGGCGCGTCTGGTCGAGCAGTTGCGTGTACTCGGTGATCTCTCCCCCCTTCAGGCTCCGGAATCCGGCGGTGATGTTCCGGCCGAGGCCGCGGGACCGGACGATGAGGCCCCAGGTGACCCCCACCGTACGGACGATCCGGTACCCCGGCACGAACGGGGTCGTCACGGCGATCACGCCGCTGGGAGGCGGGGTCGAGGGCAGCGGGGCCGCGGGCGTCATCGCCACCCCGCGCGGAGGTCCGGGGGGTTCATGGCTTCTCCAGCCGGCCGGTGCGGCCGAGGGAGATCTGCGGGCGGCCCTTGTACTCCTTGACCCACCCTTCCACGACCCGTACCTGGTCGCCCTCGCTCACGAGGTCGACCTCCGAGCCCCAGAGGACGAAGGCGATCTCGCCCGTGCCGTCCTTCAGGATCGCGTTGCGGACCTTTTGGAGTCCGCCCGTCCGCTGCTCGACCTGGCGGGTCGGCTCGAGCCGGCTCACCGTCGCTTCGATTGTCGCGACCCGCCCCGGCCGCAGGTCGGAGATGAACGTCTTCGGCGGGGTGCCCGTCGCCACGGGCGGTCCAGCCGACCCGCTCTGATACGTCTTCGCCCTCGGGCGGCCTCGCTATATGCCCCGCGCCCGGTCCGCCTCGCGTGGCCCGGACTCCGGGCCCGCCGACAGGTGGCGTTCCTCCGGAGGTCGACGTGCCCGAGATGTCGTCGGTCGTCTCGAAGACCCCGTTCCGGGTGACGTTCGCCGGCGGGGGGACCGACCTCCCCGCGTACTACCGGGGCCACGGGCCGGGCGCATGCGTCGCCGGCTCGATCAACAAGGGGATCTACGTGATGGTCTGCGAGAACTTCGTCCCGTCGGAGATCCGCGTCAGCTACCGGATCACCGAGAACGCGCGGCAGAGCATCGACGAGATCGCGCACAGCTCGATCCGGGAGGCGATGCGGCTCCTCCAGATCCCGAGCGGCATCCAGGTGATCACCGCGACCCAGATGCCGTCGCGCGGGACCGGCATCGGCTCGAGCAGCAGCTGCGCGGTCGGTGTGCTCAACGCGCTCCACAGCTGGCGGGGCGACCGGGTCGGCCCGCGGCAGCTCGCCCGCGAGGCGGTCCGGATCGAGCGGGAGATCCTCCAGGAGCCCGGTGGCATCCAAGACCAGTACACCGTCGCCTACGGCGGACTGAACCTGATCAAGGTCGAGCGCGACGACACCGTCTCCGTGCAGAGCCTGAACGTCGACCACGATGCGCTGGAGGCACTCAACCGCCACCTCCTCCTCTTCTTCACCGGCGTGGAGCGCGCCTCCTCGGCGATTCACGCGAAGCAGGCGAGCGGCGTCGACGACCATCTGGACGCGTACCGGCGGATGCGCGACCTCGCGCTCGAGACCGCCGGCGCGATCGAGCGCCTCGACTACGTGGAGATCGGTCGGCTGATGGACGAGAACTGGCAGCTGAAGCGCCAGCTCTCCGACGGCGTCACGAGCCCGACGATCGACGAGTGGTACGAGGTCGCGAAGCGGCACGGGGCGCTCGGCGGGAAGCTGATGGGCGCCGGCGGGGGAGGGTTCCTGTTCTTCCTCGCCCCTCCCGAGACGCACCGGGAGATCCGCGGAGCCCTCGGGGCGCTCGGTCTCCGGGAGAAGCCGATGCGACTCACGATCGACGGCAGCTCGATCGTCTTCGAGGAGTGACGGAAGGGCGGCCCGGCCGTTCCTCGACCGAAACCGCTCAAGTGGGACGCGGGTTGCCGGGGGAGTGTCGGGCGGGGCGCCGGCGTCGGGGCCGTCGCGGGTCCTCCGTGTCGCGGGGTTCCGGTTCCTGCTCGGCTCCGCCCTCGCCTCCGCGCTCGGCGGGTCGATCACGAGCGTCTCGGTCAACTGGCTGGTCTACCACTACACGGGGAGCACGCTCGACATCGCGTACGTCGGACTGACGGGCATCCTCCCGGGCATCGCCCTCGGCCTGTTCGCCGGCGTCCTCGCGGACCGGTACAACCGCCGTCGCCTGATGGTCACGGCGGACGTCGCGCGGCTGGCCGCGATGGCGGTCCTCGCGGCCGCCCTCGCGTTCCTCGGGTTCTCGCTGGTGCTGATCCTGGGCGTGATGTGCGTCGTCTTCAGCTTCTCCGCGCTGTTCACCCCGGCGAGCCAGGCGATCCTCCCGCGGCTGGTCGGGACCGCGGAGCTGGAGGACGCGAACGGCCTCCTCTCGGCGACGACCCAGGCCGGCCAGAGCGTCGGCAGCGCCGCCGGCGGCCTCGTCGTCGTCTCGGTCGGCGCGGTCGCCGGCCTCGGCGTCAACGCGGCGACCTACGCGATGTCGGCGATCCTGCTGTTCCAGATCGCGACGTCGGCGGGCCAGGTCGCGGCGCCGGTCGCCGCCGCCGGTCGCTCGTTCTCCCGGGAGCTCCGCGAAGGGCTGCGGTACATGCGCGACCACCTCGCGGTCCTCGAGGTGACGATCGGCTTCCTCCCCGGCAACTTCCTCCTGACGATGGTCCTCGCGTTCTCCGTGGTGTACGCCGGGACGTACTTCGGCGGCGACGCCACGGTCTTCGGGTTCCTGGTCGCGGCGGTCGCGGCCGGCGTGGGCGTCGGCGCGCTCTCCGTCGGCCGTCTGCGGGCCCGCCGCTACGCGGGACTCCTGATGGCGGCGAGCGTCACGGGGCAGTCCGGAGGGGTCGCCCTCCTGGTGGTCGGCCACGCCCTCCCGGTGGCCCTCGCGGGGGCCGTCATCGTCGGCGTCTGTATCGGGCTGATCAACACCGTCTACTTCGCGACGATGCAGGCGATCGTCCCGAACGAGATCCTGGCGCGCGTGCTCAGCATCGACTCCGTCGGGTCGTTCGTCGCGATCCCGGGCGGCCTGATCGCGGGGGGACTGCTCGCGGCGACGTACGGGATCGCCGCCACCTACGCGATCGCGGCGGTCGGGATCTTCGTCAACGGCGTCGTGCTGTTCTCGATGCGGGGGGTCCGCACCCTCGGCTACGGCGCCTGAGCCGGTCCCCGGTCGACCATCGCGAACGAGGCCGGACTGTACCGTTCGCCGGCGATCCGCGCTGGCGCCGCGGCCGCCTCGATGCGGGCAAGGTCCGCGGACGAGAGTCGAACGTCGACCGCGCCGACGTTCTCCGCGAGGTACGTCGGTCGTTTCGTGCCAGGGATCGGGACGATGTCCGGCCCGCGCGCGAGCAGCCAGGCGAGGGCGAGCTGCGCCGGCGTGCACCCCTTCTCCCGGGCGATCGCGGCCAGCTCGTCGGCGACGGCCAGGTTCCGGGCGAGGTTCTCCCCTTGGAACCGGGGGACGCCCCGCCGGAAGTCGTTCGCCGGTAGTTCGTCCAGGTTCCGAACCGTCCCGGTGAGGAACCCGCGGCCGAGCGGGCTGAACGGCACGAAGCCGACCCCCAGTTCTCGGCACGCCGGCAAGACGCCGTTCTCGACGTCTCGGGTCCAGAGCGAGTACTCGCTCTGCACGGCCGCGATCGGGTGGACCCGGTGCGCGCGGCGGAGCGTGTCGGCGTGGACCTCGGAGAGCCCGAGGTGCCGGACCTTGCCCTCGCGGACGAGCGCGGCCATCGCGCGCACGCTCTCCTCGATCGGGACGCGAGGGTCGACCCGGTGGAGATAGTACAGGTCGATCGTTCGAACCCCGAGCCGATCGAGGCTCGCCTCGCACGCGGCCCGGATGTGGTCGGGGCTCCCGTCGATCCGGCTCGGGCCGCCGGCCGGGTCGGGGACGAATCCGCACTTCGTGGCGAGGACCACGTCGTCCCGGCGTCCCCGGAGCGCCCGGCCGACCAGGCGCTCGTTCGTGAACGGACCGTAGATGTCGGCCGTATCGAAGAACGTCACCCCGAGGTCCAGGGCCCGCTCGATCGTCGCATCCCCACTGGACTCGTCCGGGGATCCGTACGACTGGGAGATTGGCATGCAGCCTAGCCCGATCGCCGAGACGCGAGGCCCGTCCGTTCCCAGCTGTCGGACTTGCACGTCTCCCGCATTCCCCCGGACCGTTTACCTCTGCCCCGGGAGCCGGTCGGGCAGGCCCCTCGGGAGCTGCGGACGGACGCGACCTCCGGGGTCGAGGAGATGCGCCGACCCGCGTCGCCGACGAGGTTGTTAGGCTCTGCGGCCTCGCCCCCAGCCGAGGTTGGCCTCTCGCTTGGGCGCCCCGAACATGAGGCAGGCGATGGCCCTCGGGCGGAACGTGGCCGCGCTGGGCGCGGTCGCCGTGGTGGTCGCTCTCCTCGCGTCGGGCACCACGATCGCCGCTCCGGGGACGGCCGGAGGACCCCCGTCGAACAGTTGCGTCATCACCCTGGCCCCGTGCTACATCGTCCTCTCGACGGCCTCCGGGTCCCACGGGAATTCCGAGCGGGTGAACGGGACGGGGTTCTGGCCGGGCGACCAGGTGACGGTCTACTTCTGGAACGGGGTCGCGGGCTCGACGGCGCAGCTCGTCGCCACCGGTTCGACCGGTGTGGGCAGCTTCTCCGTGACGTTTCGGATCCCGAACGACCCGGTCGGGAACTACGTCGTCTTCGCCACCGACCTGACCGGGGACAACCAGTCGGCGGCGTTCCACCTCACCCACCTTCGCGCCAGCCCCGACCTCGGCGCGCCCGGGTCCACGACCGTGGTGAACGGCGAGGGGTTCCTGCCGGATCACGTCGTCACGTTCCGGATCGAGGGGGCCAAAGCGACGGCCTCTCCGCGGTGCCGGACGAATGCCTCCGGCGACTTCTCCAGTTGCACCCTCACCATCCCGTCGGTCGCGCCGGGCACGACGCTCCTGAAGGCGACCGACGGGACGTACACGGCGCGGATCCGGTTCACGGTCAGCTGACCGGATCGCGGGGGGCCGGGGCGGGACCCCCGTCGGGGGACGAGTCGGCCGGCCGGGGGCTCTCCGTCGGAACCGGGTCGAGCGCGAGCCGAACGAACGGACCTTCCAGATACTCGAACACCTTCGGAACCCCGTACTCCTGCCCCAGGTCGTAGGCGAGCCGGAGCGTCCGTTGCGCCTCCTCCGGGGAGGGTGCTGGCACGATGGCGGAGGTCACCGTGACCGGCGTCGCGTGGCGGTCGAGGCAGACCAGGTGCGCCTCGAACCCGGGGTAGGCGAGCTGGAACAGCCGGAGCTGGAGCGAGACATCCGGGGGTGGGGGAATCGCGCGGTAGCTCTTCAACTCGAAGAACCGGGACCGGCCATCCCAGAAATCGGGCTGGGCGTAGACGCCCACTCGCCCGTCGATGAGGACGATGCGCGTCTTCGGGCGCGCCAGGCCGTAGATTGGCGAGCCGCGGTAGACCTGAGCGACCTCCGCCACTTGGCCCACCAACCGATCCCGTTCCGACGGCGGCACGTCGCCCGAGACCTCCGCGAACGCGAGGTCCAGGCCTTCCCGCGCGCGCGTCCGGATCTGGGCCGCCGACCACCGCCGACCGGTCCGGACCCGGTGGCCGAACTCCGCCAGCACCTCGTCGATCACCCGGCCGACGGCCATGCCGACCTCGTCGACCTCGCTCGGCGGCGGCCTCGGATGGACCCGGGCGACGATCTCGTGGGCCGGGAGGGTCCGGATCTCGCTCATCGGCGGAGCCACGGTACGCGCCGAGTCCCTCAAAACGGGGGAGGAGCCGGCCTATGCCCGCCGCGGCGCTGGGACAGGCATGAACGCGCCCGGGCCCGGCGACGCGCGGACCGTCCTGCGGCGGGTCGGAGGGCCGCTCCTGACCTATCATGCCCTCCTCCTCGTCGGCGCGGCGGTCCTGGTGCTGGGATTCGGGCGAGCCCAGGTCGCGTGGGAGGCCGCCGGGGCGATCCTGATCGCCCTCGGCATCGCCGTGGAGGGAGCGATCCTCGTCTGGACGGCGCGGCTGACGCGGGCGAGTACCTCCGCGCCGGACGGACGAGGCGGACCCCACCCGACCCGCGTCGGAGAATCTCTCTGCCCTCGGTGCGGGAACGTCGGACCGACGGTCGGGGTCGTCTGCCCGCGCTGCGGTGGGCCGTGGATCCGACGCCCGCGGGCCGAGGCCGGCGCGCCCGAGGACCGCCCCGTGGGCGGCCGCTAACTCGGCACGTTGCCGGGCGCCAGCGCGGGCGGCGCGGCCCTCGCGAGGACGAGGTACGCGCCGCGCCCTCCTCGAAACAGCGGGAGCGCGTCGTCGGGAAGGCCGGCCCGACGGGCGTACGGCTCGAGATCCGGCGCCTCGGCCGTGATGTCCACGAAGCCCGCATCGCGGCAGAGGCCGACCACCTCATCGGCGTCGTACCAGCGCAGGGCCGACGCGATCGGCTCCGGAGCCGCCGGGGTGCCCCGCAGTTCGGCGGTCGCGGAGAACAGGGCCAGGCGACCTCCCGCGCGAAGGGCGCGCCGCATCTCCCGCAGCGCTCCGCTCGGGTCGGGGAAAAAGCCGAACGCCCCGGTGCAGACCACGCAGGTGAACTCCCCGCTCGCGACGGGGAGGCGGTCCGCCTCGGCCAGATGGAGGGAGAGACGGCCGTCCCCGAGCGCCGCCCGGTTCACTTCGGCGGCGACGGCGAGCATCTCGGGGCTGTGATCGATCCCGACGGCCCGGCAGCCGCTCTCGAGCGCCCGACCGAGGAACGCTCCGCCGCCGCAACCCACCTCGAGCAGGCGGTCGTCCGCGGAGAGGCCGATCCGGTCGAGGAGGAGGAAAAAATTCGGCCAGTGGAACCTCGGGTCCCGGTACGTCTCCCGAGAGCGCCGCCCCGACGGGCGTCGGGCCAGGGTATCCGTGATCCAATCGGAGAGGGAACCCGGCGTGAGGCGACCGATGCACGCCGGGAGAAGCGCGCCGCCCACCCACTCCGCGACGTCGTTCCCGCTCGCGGCCAGCACCCGCTCCCACCCGACCAGTTCCCAGCGGAGTCGGCACCCCGCGCTGCGTTCTTCCGACCGGAGTCGCAGCTCGCACGCGAGGGAGCCGTTCCATGGCGCGGGACGCCACTCGATGCGGACCTCCCGGCCGGCCTCCCACGACACCACCGTCCCCACCGTCCGGTCTCGGTCCGAGACGGTCCCTCCCGGTCCGGAGAGGAACCGGAGGCCGTTGCGACCGAGTCCGTCGAGGAGCGCGGCCAGGGCCGCTTCGAACTCCGCGGACGCGGTACCGGCCAGGTCCGCGGTGATCGAGAGCGTCGCCGACGCTCCGGACCCATCGTCCGACACGCCCCGCCGTAGTCGCCCAATCCGATAACGGTCCACCAGGGGGAGTCGAGAACCGGTCGCCCCGTCCGCGGCTCACTGGGCGGGCGGGGGACCGTCCTCGGAGAGGGAGTGGGACTCCCCCTCGAGGACGACCCGGGCGTCCGCCTCCAGCACCTGGGGCGTGGGGGCCGTACGACTCGCCCGGGCGTCCAGCTCGATCACCTGTTTCGCGAGCCACTCGAATTCCCGGAAGATTAGCGGGTCGTGGCCCTCCCGACGCCACTTTTCGATCAGGTTCTCGGGCTGCGTGGTGAGGACGTAGTACGCCGAGACCCAGGTCCCGAACGAGCTCCACACCAGCCGCCGGTCGAGCGCGCGGGTGTGGGTCAGCGAGCCGAGCATCTCGAAGAACAGCCCGACCTCCCAGTTGTCCGGCTCCTCGCCTCGCGGAGCGGTCCGCAGCAACCAGGCGCTCAGGTCGCGGCGGGCCTGCCGCATCCGGGGACCGTAGAACCGTTCCCGCAGGTCGAGGAGCGTGGAGGCCGAGTGGAGCCGCTGGGTTTGGCGGAGCTGCCAGTACGCGAACAGCAGGGTACCTACGACGAGGATCCACGTCCCGATGAGCGCGGCCCACGTCGCGAGGTCGAGGGTCGTCACCGGGCGGGCATCGGGTCTCGGGCCTTAAGCGAGCCCGAGACGTATTCGGCCATCGGCCGACGACGCGGGCGAAAATCCGGGAGGACGGTCGTTCCGACATCGACCTGCGAAGCGGGAGGTGGTGTCGTTCTTCGGAACCGCGGGACGATCGGAGTTGCTCCGGTGGGGCATGGACCCCGAGGACTCATGGGAGCCCAGCACATCGAGCCGGAAGAGCCCATGGGCGATCTCCCGATTTCGTTTTCGAGCAGGGACGCCCGACGGGGGTCCGTGTGACGCACGGGCGGACCGGGGCGCTCCTGCTGGCCACCCTCCTCGTGGCGGTAGGCCTCGTCGCCCCGGGTGCCTCGTCGAAGCCGCCGCCCTCACCCTCGCCCGGTTCGGGATTACCGATCACCGCGGGCTTCTCCGGACCTGGCAACTCCACCCCCTTCGGAATGGAGGAGGCTGCGTCCTCCAAGCCGATACCCGATCCCACTCCGGTGATGGGGTGGAGCAGCTGGAGCTTCCTCCGGGAGGGCGCGAACGCCTCGGAGGTGGAGGGAGAGGCGGGTGCGCTGGTCTCCACCGGTCTGGCCCGTGCTGGGTACCGGTACGTCAACGTCGACGACGGGTGGTACGAGTGTCCTGGCTCCCAGGGTCCAAGTGTCGACGCGTACGGCCGGTGGGTGGTCGACGCGGCGAGGTATCCGCGGGTCGGCTTGGAGAACGGGATCGCGGCCGTCGCGGCCTACGTTCACGGACTGGGCCTCAAGTTCGGAATCTACGAGACGCCCGGGATCTCCCGCCAGGCGGTCGCCCAGAACACCCGGGTCCTGGGCACGTCGTACACGGCCCGCGAGATCGCGACGAACACCCCGGAGAACAACTACAACTGCGGAGGCATGGTGGGGCTCAACTACAGCTCTCCCGGAGCCCAAGCGTTCGTCGATTCGGTGGTCGACGAGCTGGCCGCCTGGGGGGTCGACTACATCAAGCTCGACGGGATCACCAACCACAACACCCCCGACCTCCGGGCGTGGGCCACGGCGATCGAGCGGTCGGGACGGTCGATCGTCCTCGACACCACCCAGAGGAGCTTCACCGCGAAGATCGCGCCCGAGCTGGAGAAGTACGCCAACCAGTGGGAGTTCGCGCCGGACATCGAGACCCACGGACCGGACGAAGGGGGCGCCCGGGGCTGCGACCGCGCGCCGTACACCGGATGTCGCGACGTCTTCCCCCTGACGAGCTTCTCGCACTGGGTCGACCGGTTCGACGACGTCGCGACCTGGCAACCGTACGGGGGCCCCGGGGGGTTCAACGACCTCGATTCGATCGAGGTCGGCGATGGTCCCGCGGCGAGCGGCATGAGCTACGCCGCGCAGGAGAGCCAGCTGAGCCTCTGGGCGCTCGCATCGGCGCCGCTCATCCTCGGGTCGGACCTCTCCGCGAACGTCTCCAATGCGTATGGCTCGCACCTTGGTCTCGACCCGCGGGACCTCGCGCTCCTCACCAACGCCCAGGTCATCGCGGTCGACCAGGACGCGATCGACGCCTCGCGGATCTCCCTCCACGGAGCTACGCAGGTGTTCGCCAAGGTCGAACCGAATGGGAGCGGCATCGTCGGCCTCTTCGACACCGACGCGAACCTCGCGGCTCCGAGCATCCGCATCGCCACCACGACAGCAGCGATCGGGATGTCGTCGGATCCCCGCGGCTACTGGGTTAGCAACCTGTGGACAGGGCAACACTACTGGATCTCCTCCGACGGTCGGCTCGCCGCCGTCGTGCCCTCCGAGGGCGTTGTCCTTCTCCGAATCACGCCGGTCCCGCTGTGTCCGGAGAGCTCGTCTTGACGCGGGGAGGGGCTTCGGCTGCATGAAGTTCGATCCGCTCGCGGGGGGAGACGGTTGGGTCCTGACCACCGGGGGAGTGGATCCGATCACCCGTCAGGTGCAAGGAAACACAACGTACTTCGCTGTGACTTCCGGTTGGACCGACATCTCACAGTGGACCTAGAATGAGGGCAGGAAACGGGGCTTCAGTTTTCTGTCAGCCCGAATCCCAGTCGAGGTCAGTCGCCCGATGAAGAGGACGGCAGTAATTCGACTCACCAGCGGCCGACGTGGGCCGACTTGGCGAAGTCCATTGCTTGCGGCCGTAGTGTTGCTTCTGGCCACTACCTCCCTCGGAAGCGGATTAGTAACCCCGTCGCGAACCGCGCCGTCGGACTCTGAGTCCACGTCCACGGCCACCCGAAGTGCAGAGGTTGGCACCCCGTACGCGCAGCACTGCCCTCGGACTGTGGTCGCCCTCGGGAGTTGCCCCCCCCTTCCCGCCTCGACGTCACTGGCCACGACACCGCTCGACGAAGGCTGGCAGCAGCTCCACCCTGTCTCGGCACCCAATACGACGGCTCTGGCTGATTTCGTGTATGACAGCGCGGGTGGCTACTCTCTCCTTTACGAGGAAACCTGCGTCGCACGGGATTGCAACCTTCCGGCCACTTGGGAGCTGCGTGCTGGGGCGTGGGCCCGCGTCAACACGACCGTCAACCCCGGGAGCAATGCGGGGGGAATGGTCTACGACGGAGGGTGCGGTTGCGTCCTCCTCTATACTTCCGCCTCCACTTGGGAGTTCTCTAACGGATCGTGGTCGAACCTCAGCGGCGGCGCGTCGCCGGGCTATCTCACCGACTTCGCGATGGCCTACGACGCGTTCGACAATTACACGGTCTTGTACGGCGGCGTGAACGAAAGTACGGATCTTTCGAACGAGACTTGGGTCTACGATAACGGTTGGTCAGAAATCAATGTCACGGGTGAGCCGCCTCCCGCTTGGGGGCCCCAACGCGGGAGCTACCTCGTCTACGACCCCGCCCTGGAGTCGCTGGTCTGGTTTGCGAATTGGTCCAGTACGGTCTATTTCTACCACGGCGGGGTCTGGAGCAGCCTCGACGCGCCTCCCCCCGCCGGGATGGCAGGATACGGCGCGCTGGCCTACGACCCTATCAGTCGGGATTTGATTTACTTCGGCGGAGTGACCACCAACCAGACGCTTGGGCCCAATGTCTACCTCAACACGACATTCGCATTCAATGGGACGGGGTGGACGCAGTTGCATCCCGAGGTCAGTCCTCCACCGAGCGGTGATCCGTGTCTCGCGTTCGACGCGGCCGATGACTGGTTGGTGGACTTCAGCGGCGTCACGAACAACGAGACGTGGATCTGGGGGGCGGGGAACGTGTCGTCCTCGATCACGCCGTCGGGGGGAGGGTCGGTGGAGATGGATGGGACCTCCCTCAACCGCACCGGTTCGACGTGGCTGCCGTTCGGGACGTATGACCCGTCGCTGGATCCCGCTCCCGGGTTCCACGG
>JASHVP010000052.1 GCA_030044475.1 Thermoplasmata archaeon
CGTCGCGGCGGCGCGGAGGGGGTCGTGACCCCTCCCGCGCCGATCCCGCCCCGGCCGCTGCCGTTGTCGGCGAGCGCGCCCGGCAAGTGCATCGTGTTCGGCGAGCACTCGGTGGTCCATGGCGGCCCCGAGCTGCTGTTCGCGCTCGACCTGGCCACGCAGGTGATCGTCCGGCCCGGGCCCGGATACTCTCTCAACGCGGACCCGAGCGCCCTCGAGTCGAACCCGTACTTCGGGGCCGCGGTCCGCTCCCTCTGGCCGGCCGGGCCTCCCCTGGAGGTCCGCGCGGTCTCCCGGATCCCCCGCGCCGCGGGCCTCGGCTCGTCCGCCGCGTTCGTCGCGGCCCTCGTCGCCACGCTCAGCTCCGCGCAGGGGGGCATCGACCGGCCGACGATGGCCCAGCGGGCGTTCGAGGTCGAGCGCGGGGCCCAGGGGGTCGGCAGCCCCGGCGACACCTCGGCCGCCGTCGCCGGGGGGTACCTGACGCTGAACGACCCGACGGGGGAGCTTCTGTGGGAGGTGACCGGCCCCGACCGTCGCTGGGAGGCCCGACGGCTCGAGGACCCGGGCTGGGTCTGGGTCGTCGCGCACAGCGGGATCCCCCGATCGACGGCCGAGGCGGTGCGAGCGGTCGGACGCCGGCTCGAGCGACCGGACGGCCCCGACCTGCTCGCCCGCTTCGCGGCGGTCGCCCGGGCGGGGATCGCGGCGGTCGCGCGGGGCGATCGCGACGCGACCGCCCGGCGGTTGACGGAGAATCAGGAGTTGCTCCGGGACGCGGGGGTCTCCCACCCCCGCCTCGAAGCGCTGCTCGCGGCCGCCGCCCCGGCGGCCCTCGGGGCGAAGCTCACGGGAGCGGGGGCCGGCGGATCGATCGTGGCGCTGGCGGAGCCGGGGAAGGAGACGGAGCTCGTGCGCCGGCTCGCCCGGGCCGGTGGGCTCCCGTTCGTGGTGCGCCCGGCGCCGGACGGCGCCCAGCTCCTCGACCCCGCCCTCCCGACCCCGTAGGGGGCCGGGTCACTTCCGCGCGACGATCCGGACGACCGCGTTCGGCTCGAGGGGGTGGTCCGCTCCGAGCGCGCGGTGCGTCCGGCCGTCGATCGCCCGCACGAACTGCTCTCCGAGGTCGGTGTGCACGCGATAGGCGACGGCGCGCGCCGGAGTCCCCCGGGGCACGAGGAACGCGTCCGGTAGGACCCGGCCCCGGCTGTCCGTCCAGTGCGTCTCGTCCTCGACCGGATAGACGACCATGCGGCCCAACCGGCCGAACACCATCGTCTCCAACGCCGGCTGCACCCCCGTCGAGCCCCACGCCGTGAACACCGGCCGGAGGCCGTCGAGCGCCCGCGCCTGGGCCGGCGAGAGTCGCCCCGGGTCGGTCACCGCGAACCCGGGATCCCCCGGGGCGTACGAGACCAGCCCGGCGCGGCTGGCGCGACGCAGCGTCAGCTCGGCGTCGGCGGCCGTGGCGACGACCGGGGTCGGGCGGACGGCCTCCTCCAATCCCTCGGCCGCGGCGCGGGACGCTCGGTCGCACTTGTTCGCGGCGACGAGGCGCGGTTTCGAGGCCCGCAGGAGCTCGGCCGCGAATCGCGCGCGGTCCGCGGCGCTCCAGTGCGAGGGATGCGCCCGGTCGACGTCGGCGTCCCGAAGCGTCGCGGTGATCGCCGCCGGCGGGATCGCGAGGCCGGTCAGGCGCTGGGCGAGGAACTCTTCGACCTTGTGGCCCTCGAGCTCGACCGACTTCGCGTGCCGGTCGAAGTCGCGACCGAGGATCTCGGCCACCCAGGCCACGAGCTCCGACTGCAGCCAGTCGACCTCGTCCGCCGGATTCTGCGTGCCGGCCGGGACGAGGCGCCCCTCCGCGTCGGTCCCCCCGCTCAAGTCCACGACCTGGACGAATCCGTCGGCCGCGCGGAGGTCGTCCAGGAACTGGTGGCCGAGGCCCTTCCCCTCGTGCGCGCCGGGCACCAGGCCCGGCACGTCGACGAGGTTCACCGGGATCCAGCGAACGCCGGCGACGCACTTCGCGTTGCCCGGGGTGCACGGGGTCCCCTTCTCGAGATGGGGGCACGGGCTGCGGACGGCCGCCACCCCCCGGTTCGGGGCGAGGGTGGTGAACGGGTACGGGGCCATCGGCGCGTCGAGCAGGGTCCAGGCGTTGAACAGCGTCGACTTGCCGACGTTCGGCTTCCCGACCACGCCGATCTCCACGGACTCCCCCGGCGTCCCGTCACACCGTGTAATCGGGCGCGATCTCGGGCTCTCCGAGCGCGTGGTTTACGGCCACGGCGAGAGCGAACAGTAGGTCGCTCACGCGGTTGCCCCACGCCAGCAGCTCCGGCCGGAGAGCTTCCGCGTGATGCAGCGCGATCAGTTCTCGCTCGGCGCGCCGAGCGACCGTGCGACAGACCTGGAGCGCCACCGCGCCCTCGGCGCCGGAGGCGAGGACGAAATTGCGCAGCGGGGGGTGCGTGGACTCGAACCGATCGATGTCGGACTCGAGCCGGTGGACTTGGCGCTCCTCGATGCGATGCCGGGACGTCGGGGCGTCGGGCGCTCGGGCGAGCTCCGCCTGCGCGATGAACAGCTCGTGCTGGAGCCGGCGGACCACCGCACGAACGTCCGAGAGCTCGGGCGGGACCCGCGCGTAGGCCGCGCCGAGGTGGGTCCCGAGCTCGTCGTAGGCGCCGTAGGCGCGGATCCGCGCCGAGTCCTTCTCTACGCGCGCACCGCCGGAGAGACCGGTCGTTCCGCGGTCGCCCGTCCGGGTATAGAGACGCGGGATGCTCTCGCCTCCGGCCTCCACGGTAGCTGGTCCAGTGGCGAGCTCAGTCCGTGGACGGGGCAGTACGAGATGTGCAGCACCTCATTATGCTTGGCGTCCTGACGGCACAGTCGGCAGATGAACCCGCTTCGTTCGCTCCAGGCGATCGCCATCGGCTCCATATTGCAACCCTTCCCCAATCTCGGGAGCTAGCGCCCGAGGAGCCCCCGACCCTCGCGATCCGCGCGACGACGCCCGGCGCGCCGGTCGCGGGCCGCCCGGGCGCTGTCGCGCAGGGACGGGAGCCGCTCGGCGTGCGTTCGGGCGAGCTCGGTGAGGCCGAGATGGACGACGAGGCCGAGCGCAGCCTCGATGTCCCGGGCATACCCATCCTCCACCAGGTCTTCGAGTTCGCTGCGGAGCGTCGCCGGGAGGTCGACCGCCGAGGCGGCGGGCGTCTCGGTGGCATGACGAACGAGCTCCCGGACCGCTTCCGAGCGGTTCGGCAGTTCGTGCTCCGAGCGGAACCGGTCGAGCAGCGACGCTTCCTCGGCGGTGAGGCGAACCCCGAGGAAATGCGTCGCCGGGGTCTCGGCGCGAGCGGTTCGCACGCGTTAAACAGAATTTAACATCTATTTATGGATTGTGTGCGTTTCGTTAAACGGCCGGGTCAGATCGTCTCCGAACCGTCCCGGCCTCGGCGGGGCCGGACACGGTCCCGCCGACAGGGGTCCCGGACGGCCCCGAGGGCGAGCGGTGGCCCCGATCGCCGGCGGAGGGATCGCGGCGGGACGGCCGGCTCCCGTCCGCGAGTCCCCTAGTGCCGCGTCCACCAGCGGTGTGCGGGACGTGAGTTCGTCACGCAGTGGACCCGATTGAGCCGTCGGATCGTCTGTCGGAGGACTTCCCTCGCCTCGTCCCAGTCGGTGTAGTTCGTCCGAGTGAACGCCCACCGACGGATCGTTCGGAAGTGGCTCTCGATCGGGTTGAGATGGCTCGCGTTCGTGGGGGTGGGAACGAAGGTGATCTCGAGCTCCCGCGCCGCCGCCACGGCCTCGGGAGTCGTATGGGTCGAGAGGTTGTCCTGGATCAGGTAGATTCGACCGCCCTTCGGATATCGGGCCCGGACCCACCGAAGGAATCGGACCCACCCAGCTCCGCTCTTGTTCGACGAGAGATAGCCGCGGAACCGCTTGTGGTAGTAGTCGTAGGCGCCCATCAGGTAGCGAACTCCCCCGAGTCGCTTGTACGTCGCCGGGACTCGGTCGGGGTGCCCCGACCGAGCCCACGTGTGGCCGCCGACGGGCTGCAGCGAGATCGGCCCCATCTCGTCGACCGACACCACGATCGGAGGGTTGTGCTGGCGATTGGTGAGCTCCTCCAGTCGGCGGAGCTTCTCGGCGAACTTGGGGTCCTTGGAGCTCTTCCAGGTCTTCACCGACTGGAACGTCACGGACTCCTCCACGAGGATCTGCCGCAGCCGCTCGCGGCTGATCGATTCGACCACGCCCTCGTAGACGAGGGACTCCCTCAGCAGGTCGAGCGACCAGCTGGTGGGACCCTGCCAGCCATGGTCCTTCGGCCGCGAGAGGGCGAAGGCCACGATGGCCTTGCGGATCTCCGGGGTGAACTTCGGCTCGGGTCCGGGGCTTTTCTTGGGGTAGAGGGCGTCCCGACCGATTCGATTGTAGTCGTTGATCACCCGACGGACCCAGTCCTCGCTCCAGAGGACCATCCCCGCGATCTTCGGGGGAGAGAACCCTTGGAGGGAGTGGAGAATGATCATCGCCCGCTTGACGACGGTCGGGTCGTTGGAGCGCTTCACCAGACGGCTGAGGGCCTGTCCCTCCTCGACGGAGAGCTCGCGAACGCGGAGCATCGGGAGAGGGGCATGACCTCTCCCGGGAAAGTACTTGCGCTAGAGTTCAGGAATCCCGAACTCTCCCACTAGACACGGCACTAGGCGGTCTCGTACTGAACCAGAGTGGAAATTTGTCGGGTAATATTCTCTCAGCGACATCCGCTCTCGGAACTCTCGGGCTGCCAGTCACAGTCGAATCCGCGCTCGCAAATGTGAGCGTTGAGAACTCCGGAGCCTTTGGCGCACCGGAGTACCATCAACCCCAAGGATCGCCTCCTTGGTGGGAGAGCTATGGCAAGGAGCTTTGGAATGCGGTTTCCGGCGTCGCCCAACTGACCGGTCTTTCCGAGCTGATTTCAGTAGGCTGGAATGAAGTCCAGGCGGCCGAGGCATACATCGGCTCGGCAGGTGCTTGGCTATCGAGTCACCTCGGCATCGGGAAGCTTACCAGCCAGTTCGTGAAGACTCTGGAGGCGATCGCGAGCGCCATGCTGTGGGCGATCGCGTATCTCTACAATCATCTATGGTCATTGGTCGTTTCGTATTTTACAGCCCCTCTGATCGGATTCCGGCTAGCTGCAGACGCGGAGGCATCCGCCATCTCATCCGCGGGAAACGCAACGTCGAGTTACGGTGCGACAAGTCCGCAATCGCTCTCCCGATGGGGCCTCGCAATTGCTCCCCTGCTTGTGATCTCTGCCGTCGTCGGCGCCGTCGTAACTGTAGTGCTGGACGCCCTTGCACCATTCTCCGACATCATCGGGGGGATTGCGGCTTTTATCGGCCTGGTCATATTCGCAGTGATAGGTGCGCACGATGGTGGAGACCCAATCCATACTTCGCTAGGTGACATAATCACCCTTACTGCAATTTTCGCCGCGGCGAATCTGACCGCTCTAAGTACGGTGGCTAATTCTGGACAGCCGACATCTCAACAACAGGAGGATGACGGCGCCATATACGGGTTAGTTGCCATGGGGACGCTCGCCAGCGGCGCGCTCGGGAGCATTGTCTCTGACTACCTCGGGTCTCCCT
>JASHVP010000053.1 GCA_030044475.1 Thermoplasmata archaeon
AAGCCCCTGGTCGGGGGCGTGCCGGTCGAGATCGCCGGCAGCACGCCGCCCGCCCCGGGGTCGCTCGGGAACGCCACCGACTCCTCGGGGGACGAGATCGAGAACTCGCTCGACGTCGAGATGGCCGGCAGCCTCGCGCCGGGGGCGACCGTGGAGAACTTCTACTTCTCCGGCAGCCTGCTCGAGGGCGCGTTCACTTTCGGGAATATCGCGGACTTCTTCGCGATGGACCTCGCCTCCGCCCTCTCGTTCGACTACGCCCCCGCCCACCTGGGCGTCGTCAGCGGGTCGTTCGGGCTGCCGGACCTCAACGACTCGGCCTGGAACACCGTGCTGACCATCGCGGCCGGCACGGGGGTGACGGTCGTGATGGCGAGCGGGGACCAGGGGGACGCCCCCGCTCAGTTCACGGACTACGGTCCGGACGGGCCGTGGCCCGTCTGGCCGGCCGTCGCCGCGTTCAACACGTCGGGCGCGCTGTCCGTCGGCGGGGTAACGGTCGACCTCGCCGGCGCCCCCACGATGATCGTGAACGGAACGTCGATCAACGTCACCTTCGACCCGTCGGTGGGCAACGCGCCGGAGCCCCGGTTCAATTCGATGATCACCTGGTACGAGCAGCTGGACGGGCGGGTCGCGGGCTCCGAGGGAGGGATCGCGACCGCGAATTACCCCGAGCCGTGGTGGCAGTTCGATTCCGCCGCCCAGCCGGCGATCGTGAATGCGACGATCAAGCAGGGTCTCTCGGCGCTCGGCCGGGCCGGCCCGGACCTGGCGATGCCGGCGAACAACACGATCGCGTACGTGTTCAAGAACGCGACCGGGGTCCTCTTCTACGGCCTGCTCGAGGGGACGAGCATCGCCGCCCCGGTCCTGGCGGGGCTCCTGGCGGACGTGGTGGCGGTCCGGTCGGCGACCCTCGGGACGTTCGCCCCGCTCGGGTTCCTCGACCCGGAGATCTACCGGATCGCGAGCTACTTCGCCGCGCACCCGAGCGAGGCGGGCGACGACCCGCTCTTCGACGTCACCCAGGGGTCGAACTACTTCTTCACCGCCGGACCGGGCTGGGACCCCGCCACCGGCTGGGGCGGGTTCCTCGCGCCGCTGTTCCTGGCGGCCGACCGCAACGTGACGATCTCGGACTACGCCTACAACGGCTCGACGCCGACCCTGCCCCCGCCGACGACCTCGGCGTCGTCCTCGTTCCCGTGGACGACGGTCTATCTGATCCTCGCGGTCGGCGTGATCGCCGCGATCGTCCTCGTCGTCGTCGCCGCTCGCCCCCGGCGGGGCCGGCCCGGCGCCGCGGGGGCCCCGTTCGGCGCTCCCCCGGCGGGGGCGTCCGGCGGAGGGGCGGCCGCCTCCGGGGCGACGTTCCTCTGCCCGTACTGCGGGGGGGCACGGCCGGCGGAGCCGGTCCGTTGTCCCCACTGCGGCCGACTGTAGGGGCGGATCCCCGTCGCTAGGCTGCCGGAGGGGCGGCGGGTTCCGGGGACGCCCCCGGTTCGGGTTCGGACGGAGGCGCGGGCGCCGCGGGGTCGACCGCCCCGGACGGGGGCGGGACCCCCAGCTTCTGCTCCAGGAAGCGCCGGATCTCCTCGGGTCGACTCGAGGCGATCCCGAAGTACTCCGCGAACCGCCGGGTGGTCGTGAGCTCCAGGGTCGAACCCTTCGGCTCCGTCCGGACGAGCCCGAGGCCGCGCAGGTGCTGGACCTCCTCGTAGGCGACGTCGCCGATCATCCGGACGAGCACGCTCTGCAGGAGCGGCTGGTGGTACGCGACGAGGGTGAGCGCCTTCACCGTCCGGGGCGCCATCTCGACCGGCGTCACCGAGTGGACCGTCGCGACGTACGGCTCCCGGAGCTGGAGGGCGTACCGGTCCCCGACCCGGCGGACCTCGAGCGCCGACTGGCGGTTCTCGTAGGTCTGCTCGAGCGTCTTCACGGCCCGCTGGACCGGACGCGGGTCGTCCCGCTGCAGCGCGTCGGCGACCTCCTTCGCGCTGAGCGGCTTCCCGGCGGCGAACAGGATCGCTTCGACCTCGAGCACGAGGTCGTCGAGCTTCGACGGCATCGGTTACGGTTCCTCCGCGAGCGGGCGGCGGGCCTCGGCCGTGCGGACGACCAGCACCGGGGAGACCGCGACGGTCTCCTGGCGGAGCTCGACCGACCGCTCGCGGGCGAGGAACAGCACCGCGAGCAGGAGCGCGACCAGGTGATCCCGACCGCTCTTCGGGTCCCACAGGTCGAGGAACGGGAACGGTTCCCCGAGCGGACGGCGGAGGATCTCCTCCCACGCGTCCGACAGCTCGCGCTCGGGGATGTCGCCGTGCACGAGGACCTCGGGAGGCGCGCGTTGCTCCTCGCGGAGCCGCTCGCGCAGCGCCTCGACCCGGAGCGCCCGGCGGGCGTCCTCCTCGGCCGCGCCGAACGCCCGGACCAGTTCCAGGAGCGACACCGGCCGGACCTCGGGGTGGCGGACCATCTCGAGGAGCGGAGGGGCGTCGCCGGCCGACAGGACGGCCGTCGTCACGTCGACCGCCTCCGGGGTCTCGAGGAGCGGCAGGTAGCCGTCCTCCGGCGCGAGCTCCCCCGCCGCGGGGTCGTCGGCCGGATCGGCGGACGCCCGGGTCCGAAGGACCTCTTCCGACTGGAGGTAGAGGATGCTCCACGCCATGTAGAGCAAGCGGCCGGCGATCGCGAAGTTGACCGCGCCCTCGGAACGGACCCGCTCGAGGTACGCTTGGGTGAATTTCGCGAGGTCGATCTCCCAGGGGTCGAACCGCTCCTCCATCACGAGCTCGAAGAGGAGCGCCGTCGCCTTCTGGACCGGATCGGGGATCACGAGGTGGACGCCGTCCTTCAGGTCCTCCACCAGGGCGAGGTAGCGGGCGAGCAGGGCCGAGCTGTCCTCGTCCTCGCCGAGCAGCGAGCGGTGGAAGATGAGGTACCGGAACATCTGTTCGGCGGCGTCCCGGGGGACGGCCGGGGCGGCGTCGTCGGGCGGAGGCACGGGGGCCGCGAGGTCGCCGCTCACCGGGCCTCCAGCGGCACCGGCGCCTCGGGCGCCCGCGCGTTCTCCCGGTTCTCGACATCGTGGATGTCGTCGAGGTGGATGCCGACGACGTGGGAGCAGCCGTCGCCCCGCATCGTCACCCCGAAGAGGTGGTGCGCGAACTTGAGCGTCACCTTGCGGAGCGAGATGACGACGAACTGGGCCCGCTCCGAATTGCGCCGGAGCAGCCGCCCGACGTACTCCGCGTTGAGCCCGTCCAGCGACATGTCGACCTCGTCGAAGACGTAGAGCGGGCTCGGGTCGTACCGCTGCATCGCGAAGATGAACGCGAGGCTCGCGAGCGACTTCTCGCCCCCGGAGAGCTGCTCCAGCCGGGTCACCGTCTTCCCGACCGGCCGGGCCTTGATCAGGAGGCCGCCCGCGAGCGGGTCGGTCGGCGACTCGAGCGCGATCTCCCCGTCCCCGCCGGCCGAGAGCTCCCCGTAGATCGTCCGGAAGTTCTCGTTGACCTGCCCGACGACCTGCGTGATCTTCTCCCGCTTCTTCGTCTCGATCTCCCCGACGAGGGCGAGCAGATCGGCCTTCTCGGTCCCGAGGCGGTCGACCTCGCGGGCGAAGTCGTCCGCGCGCGCCTTCTCCGCGTCGTACTCCTCCACCGCCCGCTGGTTCACGTCCCCGAGCGCCAGGATCTGCTGGTCGAGGGTCGCGAGGCGTCGCTTCAGCTCGTCGACCGACATCGGGGTCTCGTCCGCGGGGGGGTCGGGGAACTGGCGGAGGGCTTCGTTCAGCTCGGCGAGGTGCTGGCTCGCCTGCGCCAGACGGGTCTCCTCCTGAACGAGGAGCGCCCGGCGGGTCTCGAGGTTCGTGACGACCTTGGCGAGCGACTCGGTGACCGTGAGGCGTTCCTGGTCGAGGGTGCGCTTCCGCTCGCTCTGCGCCTTCGCCGCCTCGCCGTGCTTCGCCTCCACGGACTTCAGCGCCTGGAGGGCCGCGCCCGCCTCGCGGACGAGCGTCTCCGTGGACGCGACCTCCTCGGCGCGGGCCGTCGCCTCGGCGCGGGCGGCCGCGAGCTCCTTCTCGTGGCCGGCGAGGTTCTGGGCGAGCGCGACGAGCGAGGCGCGGACCGACTCGAGCTCCCCGTTGACGCGGACCCGCTCCTCCTGGGTCGTCTGGACCGTCTGCTGCAGGGTCCGCAGCCGGACGGAGATCGCCTCGGGCAGCTGGGCGAGGTACGCCTCCTGGGCGGATCGGATCTCGGCCGTGGCCGCCTCGATCTCGCCGGCGAGCCGGCGTTCCGCCTCGGTCGCTCCGGCGAGCGCCGTGGACGCCTTCTCCTGCTCGGCGACGACCGTGCGCACGCGGTCCTTCGCGGCGGCGAGCCGCTCCCGGGCGGCCCCGAGGTCCTTCGCGAACGCGTCCCGGGTCGACCGGTGCGCCTGATCCTGGATCGAACGGGTGGAGAGCTCCTCGGCGACCGTCTGGATCCGAGCGGCGACCTTCGCGAGCTCCTGCCGGGCGGCGACCTCCGCCGCGCCCTTCTCGCGGAGCTCCTCCCCGAGCCGCTTCAGCTCGACGGCGCTGTCGGCGCCGCGGCCCTGGCTGGTCGGGTCGAGATACCCGCCCGAGATCGCGCCCGTCGCCTCGATGAGGTCGCCCGCCAGCGTCACGAGCCGGACCCCGCCCATCTGGGCCCGGGCTCGGGCGAGGTCGTCCATGACGACCGTCTCCCCGAAGACGTACCAGAACGCCGGCCGGAGCGGCTCGTCGAACCGCACGAGGTCGATGGCGAACCCCTGGGCCCCCGCCCCCTTCGCGACGACGAGCGACTTCCCGTGGGGGCGGCCGGCGAGCATCTTGTTGAGCGGCAGGAAGGTCGCGCGGCCGCGCTTCTCCGCGCGGAGGAGTTGGATGCACTGCTCGGCGACCTGGTCGGTCTCGACCACGAGCGCCTGGAACCGATTGCCGCCGGCGACCTGGAGCGCGGTCTTCACCTTCGGGTCGAACTCGGCCAGCTCCTCGACGGTGCCGCGGATGCCGGGGACCTGGCCCAGGTTCCGCTGCGAGAGGAGGTAGTCGACGGCGGCGAGCTGGTTCGGGCGCGCCCCCGACTCCGTCCGGGCCTTGAGCCGGGCGTCGAGCGCGAGGTAGCGTCGGTTCAGTTCGGTGACCTCCCGGGAGAGGCGGGCGACCTCCGCCGTGAGGGCCTGCTCCTTCGACTTGAGCTGGAAGAGCTCCTTCTGCAGTTCGCCGGTCGCCGCGCCCGGGCGGCCGGCGCCGCCGGGAGCGGTCTCCTTCACGCGGAGCTCGAGGTCCCGCACCTCGACCTCGCGTTCGCGGAGGTCGTCCTCGGCCTGGGCCTGCGCGCGCTCCGAGGCGAGCACCGTGGCGTTCGCGGTCTCCCGGGAGCGGACCGCGGCCTCCCACTTTCCGCGTCGCGCCTCCTGCGACCGCTCGAGCTCGAGCTGGCGCTTCCGGGCGGCGGCGAGCCGGCTCGGGGTCGCACCCGGAGCTCCGGTCGCCTCCTGGATCTGCTGCTGGTCGGCCTCGGCCTTCGCCTCCAGGTCGGAGAGGTTCCGGGCGAGCTTCCCCTCCTGGCCCTTCAGCGTCGACTCCTGGACTCGGTCCGCCTTCACGACCCGGGCGAGCTCCTCGACCCGCGCCGCGATCCCCTCGACCGCCTCCTTCAGGTGGTCGAGCGTCTGCTCCTGGCGGGCGAACGCGATCCGCTTCTCGTCGAGCTCCTGCCGGAACCGGACCGCGGCCGCGCCGCCCGCCTCGGCGATCTCCCGTTCGAGACGGTCGATCTCGGTCGCCAGCTCCGACTGCCGCCCGGCGAGCGTGGCCCGCTCGGCGTCGAGCCGCTCGATGTCGGCCCGGACGACCGCGACCTGTTTCTCGCAGGTGGCGGCCTCCTGCTCGGCGAGGCGGTGGCCGGCGCGGGCGAGCTGCGCCTCCGACCGACGCCGGTCGTCCTGGAGCTGCTTGAACTGGATCGCCTGGAGCCGTTGGCCCTCCAGCGCTGAGAGCCGGCCCCGGATGTCCCCCAGCAGGGTCTGGATCCGCGTGAGGTTCCCATCGAGGTCGGTCCGCTTCGTGGCGGCCCGCTCGAGCTCGTCGTCGTACTGGCTGATCCCGGCGAGCCGCTCGACCAGGCCGCGTCGCGGCACGGGGCCCATCGTGACGACCTTGTTGACGTCGCCCTGCTGGACGAGGTTGTAGCCGTCGCCCGAAAGACGGGCGTGCGAGAGGACGGAGTCGATCTCCGTCTGGGTCGTCCGCTTTCCGTTGACGTAGAAGTACGAGTAGTACCCGTCCGGGTCGCTCGGCGCGAGCTTCACGTACCGCGTGACCTCGACCTCGGCCGCGTCGACCGGGAGGAGCCGGTCGGCGTTGTCGAAGACGAGCGAGACCTCGCACTCCGTCGCCGCCTTCTTCGACGCCCCGCCGTTGAAGAACAGGTGCGTGAGGCGCTCCGCGCGGAGCGCCTTCGAGCTCGTCGGACCGAGCACGAAGAGGATCGCGTCCGAGATGTTCGACTTGCCCATCCCGTTGGGCCCGGCGACCCCCGTGAACCCGGGCTGGAACGGGATCTCGGCGGCCCCGGCGAACGACTTGAAATTGCGGAGCTTGATCCGTTTCAGGTACATCGACCGTTCCGCCCGGTTCCGCCCGATCGGTCTCCCGTCGCCGAAATGCGCCCGTTTGTCGGACGGTTGTCGGCGCGGCTCCCCGAGCCCTGTCCGCCATATATAACTCTGCGGTCGGACGGGTTCTGTTCAGAATCGGGTGGCGGAGGGGTCACAAAATTTCGCTGTTCGGCTAACGGGTGATTCGGAAGAGTCTCCGAGAGGAGCGGCCGGACCGGTGGCACCGTTCAATACGCATTGGCTTGTCCGACAAATGGACCGGAGCGGTCGGGGAAGTCCCCGATCGCCGCCGAACACCGGTGGCCGGACAGTTGGACCGGTACAAGTGTCTGACACGTCGATCGGGGCGGCTCGAACGGCACCGTTCACCGTTCATCGGGTGCGAAAGAGGTACGACTCGCCGATCCGCTCGCTTCGGTACCGGAGGTTCGGGGGATGGAATTGCTCGCGCCGTGGCCCGACGAGCGCACGCCGGCGCTCGCGATCGTGGCGCGGGGCGACCAGATCCGGGAGGTGGCGCCCACCCGGTTTGAAGTCCTCTCGCAGAGCCGACCGGGCCGGAAGTACGAGATCCGGATCCGAGCGGACCGCTGGTCCTGCTCGTGCCTCTACCATCGGCAGAGCCGACGACCGTGCATCCACATCCGGGCGGTGCGGTATCGGATCCGGCTCGAAGAATCGCCCGCGCCGTCCCCGCCCCTTCTCTCGTGTCCTCACTGCGGGTCGGTCGGCGCACGTCGCTTCGGCCACCGCTACAACCGAAGTGGGCGGGTGCGACGATACCGATGCGCGAACTGTGGCACCCGATTCACCGATCGTACGGGGGCGCTTCGCCTGCGCAACGATCTCCGCACCGTCGGGCTCGCGCTCGACCTGTATTTCCGGGGACTCTCGTTCCGGACGGTCGCCGACCATCTTCGCCAGGCGCACGACCTGACCGTATCGGCCGCGACGATCTACGCCTGGGTCCGTCGCTACGCGCCCCCGGCGGCGCGGTGGCTGGACTCGCTGGGAGCCCGGACGTCGGAACAGTGGCACGTGGACGAGACGGTCGTGACCACCGACGGGTCCCCCCGATGGGTCTGGAACGTGGAGGACGCCGGGACCCGCTTCTGGCTGGCGACCCATGTGAGCGCGCTGCGACGCGTGCGGGACGCGCGGGTCGTGATCCGAAAGGCCAAGGCGGCGACCCTCGACCGGCCGATGGCGGTGGTGAGCGACGGGATGCCGGCCTATCGGAAGGCGGTGGGGGCCGAGCTTTCCTATCGAAGCGGCGCGGACGTGGTCAATCCGCACGTGCGGGTCCCGTCGATCCGCGCGAAGCGCTCCAACAACCTCGTGGAGCGATTGCACGGAACCGAGAAGGATCGGATCAAGACCCTGCGCGGGTTCCACGGTCGCGCCGGGGTCCGCGCGTTCCTCGATGGATTGCGAGTCCACTACGACCTGGTGCGACGCCACGCCACCCTCGGTTCGACCCCCGCGGTGGCCGCCGGACTCCCCGACGTCGGTGGATTCCGATGGAAGACGATCCTCGAGCGGTCGTCCGAACGCTGCCCGCCCACGACGGTGGAGATCACCCTCGTTCCCTACCGCCGCCTTCGGCGGCGGCCCCGCACCGTCCCGTCGTGCGACGGTACGTAGAACGTGCCCTCCGGTCGCCGACCGGCGACCGGGCGCTCGGTCCCTCCCTCGCCTCGGCGGGCTCCGGTCGGTGCGCGGAGCGCCGTCCGGTCCGCCTCGTTCGACCTCGGCCCCCGGGAGCGTCTCGGCCGGGACGCGGGCGGAGACCACCCGATTCTGAACGGACGGGTGGGGCCTTCGGCCCCACCCGTCTTCCGTACAGAGCCCCCTCGGCTCACTCGAGGCTGACGTCGGAGCGGAGGTACGCGCGCACGGCCAGGACGAGGACGACCGCGGTCTCGGCGGCCAGGACGGCCATCTCGAGGCCGTTCGACATGGCGAGGCGGCCCTGGTACCCGGCGCGGGCGGTGTCCGCGATGTACGTCAGCGGGTTGATCGCGAACAGCCCTCGTAGGACGAGGGGCAGCGCGGGCGTCGAGGGATAGAACACCGTCGACGCGAAGTTGACGAAGAAGATCAGGAGGATCTGGATCGAGTTGTAGGCGTTGTTCGACTTCACCAGCGCGGCGATCAGCAGCATCAGCGACCCGAAGAAGATCGACCCGAGCGCGATCGCCCCGAAGACGACCAGCCCCCCGGCGACCGTCACCGTCGTGGTCCCGAGGAGGACCACGGCGATCGCGAGCATCACGACGGCCCCGCCCAGCCCGAGGAGGAGGGACGTGAGCATGATCCCGAAGAGGTACTCCATCCGGGTGAACGGTCCGACGAGCAGTTGGGCGAGCATCCCCCATCGGCGGTCGGCCCAGAGGATGCTCCCCCCCACCGTGCCCGCCATGACCGCCTGGAACGCCATGATCCCCGGCGCGAGGAACGCCAGGTAGTCGGCGCCGCCCGCCGCGAGCGACTGGAACCCGAATCCGAAGAACACCAGGTACATGGCGGGGAGCCCGAGGAGGATCACCAGGCTCGCCGGGTCGGTGTTCACCCGGATGTTCCGGTAGATGAGCCGGACGAGGTTAGGGGCGGCCAGACGGATCCCCCCCCGGCGCGATCGACTTGAGGAAGACGTCCTCGAGCGTGTTCTGGCGGACCGTCAGCCACTCGAGCTGGACGCCGAGGCGCTGGGTGAGCTCGACGACCACGGCCAACGTCGACTTCGGATCGTCGACCAGCAGGACCGCCGAGCTCCCGTTGATCGTCACGCTCGCCCCGGACCCCAGCGCCGCCCGGAGGGCGGGGAAGAACCGCTCCGCGTCCGCGGCGCCGACCGTCAGGTCGACCGTCCGCTTCCCGCTGTAGAGCCGCTTCAGGTTCGCCACCGTGTCGAGGGCGAGGATCCGCCCCTCGTCGATCACGGCGATCCGATCGCACAGGTAGTCCGCCTCCTCGAGATTGTGCGTCGTGAAGACGACGGTCAGTCCCTTCTGGACCTCCGCGCGGATCGAGTCGAGCAGGGTGCGGCGCATCAGCACGTCGAGCCCGATCGTCGGTTCGTCGAGGAAGAGGACCTCCATGTCGTGCATGAACTCCCGCGCGACCTGGACCCGCCGCTTCTGGCCGCCGGAGAGGTCGAAGAACCGGCGCGTCCGGACCTCGCCGAGGCCGAACCGTTGGAGGAGCACCTCCTGCCGGCGGCGGCGTTCCGGCTGCGGCACCCGCCAGAGATACCCGTAGAGGTCGAGGTTCCCCTCCACCGTGGTGAAGTCGAACGACTCTCCCTGCTGGACGACCCCGATCCGCTCGCGGATCCGACGTCCGTCGCGCCGGGGGTCGAGGCCGAGAACCCGCAGGCTCCCGGAGGTCGGCTGGATGAGGGTCGTCATGGCCTTGATCAGCGTCGACTTGCCGGCGCCGTTCCGACCGAGCAGGCCGAACACCTCCCCGCGGCCGACCGAGAAACTGACCCCGTCGAGAGCGAACCGGCCCTTCCCGTAGCTGTGCCGGACCGCGTCCGCCCGGATCACGGCGTCGGGCGCGGCGAGCGGGCCCGCGTTCATCGGGACTCCGCGCGCCCGCGCCCCCGAACCCTCCGGGCGGAACTCCGCCGCCTCCGCCCCGGAGCGGCTCGGACCGGCGGCGCGATGGGGCGGAGGACCATCTCGACCACGGACTCCCCGGGCGTGTGCTCGAGCGGCGAGGTGCGTCCGTTCCGGCGAAACCCGCGCGACTCGTACAGACGTCGCGCCGGGCCCTGCCGGGGGTTCACTCCGAGCACGATCGGACGTCGGGGATTCTCCGTGCGCATCCACCGGAGGCCGGCATCGAGCAGATGGCCCCCGATCCCCTGTCCTCGCAGGGTGGGGTCGACCCACATCGCGAAGACATGCCACCGGTCGTCGACCGCCACGAACGCTGCCATCCCGACGAACCGGTTCGGTGACGTGAGGGCGACGACGGTTCGCGAGGGGCCCCCCGTCGGTCCTTTCGAGAGCCGCCGTCGCCAGTCGGCCTCCTCCAGGGCCCGCTCGCGTGCGGCGGTGGAGCCGAACGCGAGGGGGTCCGAGACCAGGGCCCGGAGTCGGAGCTCCCGCACGAGCGCCCACTCCGCCGCTCGGGCGGCGCGAACGCGGACGGTCGGAGGATCGGAGGTCCGGGACATGGTTCCTCGCGCGATTGGCTCCCCGAAGCCGCTGAGGAGAAAACGGGACCGGGGGGCGAGCCGGACCCGTCCGGACCCGAGTCGCCCGCCGGAGAAGGATATTCTACACCAAGGTGATTCCTCCCTATGCTCGAGAACGCGAACCTGGTCGCGTTCGCGGCGACGGCGAAACCCGACGACTGCCGGCGGTTCTACCACGACACGCTGGGCCTCCTCTTCGTGGGCGACGATGGCCGATCGCTCATCTTCGACTCGAACGGGACCGCGCTTCGCGTGCTGAAGGTCAAGGAGGTCCCCCGCGGGACCCGCGCCGTGCTCGGCTGGGAGGTCGGCGACCTCCTGCGGCTGATGCGCGAGCTCGCGTCCCGGGGGGTCGCCTTCGAACGGATGGAGGGACTCCCGCAGGACCGAAGCGGGATCTGGACGGGCCACGACGGCACGATGATGGCGTGGTTCCGAGACCCGGACGGCAATCTCCTCAGCCTGTCGGAGCACGCCGAGTTGGCGTGATCCCGGTCGCGCCCGGTCCCCGACGGCGTCACGCCGCGGTGACGGAGACGCTGCCGCAGACGACCTCGACGTCGGTCGCCAGAGCGACCTCCTGCACCTCGAACTGGATCGTGGGGCCGGGCGCATCCACCGAGAACGTCTCCGTCGCGCCCCCGGCGGCCGCGAGCGGGGCGTAGGAGTAGGTCACCCCGAAGTACGCGCTCTGGGCGAACGCGGCCGCGCCGACCCACGCGACGGTCTCGTTCGCGGGCACCGGGGGATTGCCGGGGACCGGGATCGCCACGAGTTCGACCGTCACGAGATAGACGCCCGGGCCGAGGGAGATCCACGGTCCCTGGAGGTACGTCCCGAGGACGCCGGGGGCATTCGCGGCGGCTCCGCCCGCGGGCCCGCCGGGGAACGTCGCCGGGATCCCGGCCTCCGGGTTCAGCAGGGCGGAGCCCGGCTCCGACACCGTGCCCGGCGGCGCCGCCCCGAAGGCCGTGAACGATCCCGCGAATCCGGTCTCGAACAGGAGGAGGGTCCCCGCGGGCGACTCCCAGTCGACGCCGCGCACCCCGTAGACGGTCGAGTTGTACAGCTCCGCCGAGAGCCAGGCCGGGACGGCGGCCGTCCGGTTGTCGGCGATCAGGACGTAGGCCGGCGGCGCCGAGGGAGAGAACGGGAGGGCCAGGAGGTTGTTCTGGGTCCAGAAGAACGAGTACGCGTTGGGGTCGTTCGCGACGAGCGGGAAGAGGTTGTCGCTCGCGACGACCGTCGCCCCCGGGGGGATCAGGCCGACGAGGGCTTCGACGCCCGCGAACCCTCCGCCGCCCCCGTACGACACGCGATAGGCGGAACCGAGCCCCCGGTCCTGCATCCACGGGTTCGCGGGGGTGAGCGCGACGTTGACCACGATGAGGGCGGCGAGGCCGGCGACGATCCACCGCCCCCGGGTCGACCGTCGCGCGGGCCGCTCCGTCTCGGAGGGCGGGCGGTCCGGCGACCGGAGGCGCGTCCTCCATCGTTCGCCGAGCGCCATGGCGGTCGGGAGCGCGTAGGCGAAGGCGATCAGGAGCGTCGCGCCGGCGATGAAGCCGTACTGGAACCCGAGCACGACGTAATTCGTGTTCGAGCTGAATAGCGTGAAGGCGAACCACGGGAGCGAGAGCCCGAGCGCGCGCGGGGCGAGCAGCGGCACGAATCCGAGCAGGGCGAGCAGGAGGAGCCAGTAGCTGACCTTCGCGAAGAACCCGACCCCGACGTTCCCCCACGCGAGGCCGAGGGCCGCCGGAGTCCCCCCGATCACGTACCCCGTCGGCGGCACCGGCAAGGGGGTGGTCCCGAACCAGGTGAGGAACGGCCCGGTCCGCAGGTCGAGGAGGACGACATAGGCGGCGACCGATCCGACCACCAATCCCAGCGAGGCGCGGACCCGGGAATTCCAGAGCGCGCCGCGCAGGTCGCCCGCCACGACCGCTCCCCACCGGCCGCGCCGGAGCGAGGCCCCCCACCGCGCCCACGTCTCGCGCGATGGCCACAGGAAGAACACCCCGACCGCGGCGAGGAGGACCGGGGCGAGCTCGAAGGTGGCCCAGCCGAGGCCGGCGACCGCGAATCCGGCCGCGTAGCGACGCCGCTCCCACAGGAGCACCGTCGTGAACAGCTCGAGCGGCAGGAACGCCTCCGGATGAAAGTCGTAGAGGTTCGACGAGAGGGTGGGGGTCCACGCGAGGAAGACGACCGCGGCGGCGAGGCCGAGCCACGCCGAGCCGGTGCGGTCGCGGGCGAGGAGGTAGAGCGGGACGGCGGCAAGGGCGACCACCGCCGACTGCACGGCGAACAGCGTCGCCTGGCTGGGGAACGCCGCGTAGAGCGGGACGAGGAGGTAGAGGACGAACACCGTGTGGACCTCCAGAAGCGACCGGTACCCCCCGGTCTCCACGTCGGCGGTCTCGAAGAACGGACGCCCATGCGCGGTCGACCAGAGCGCCTGCTGGTACAGGCCGATGTCCCAGGTCGTCGTCTGGAGCTCGAGCGCCCGCAGCCACGACAGCGAGAACGAGACCGCGAAGTACGCCGCGAGCGCCACCGCGAGCCACGCTCGGGGGGGGACCCGACGAATCGTCCTCGCGATCGACGGGAGGACTGGGACCGTGCCCTCGCTCATCCCGCCCCCGGAACCGTCTCGCGTCGCGCGAAGGTGGCGAGGAAGTGGTCCCCCAGCGTCCGGAGCGGCCAGAGGCGTCCGACCCGAGCGTCCCAGTGCCCGAGGGTCGCCCAACCGCCCTCGAACCGGTCCGCGTAGCCGACGAGGTCCGACGGCGGGAGGAGCACGGGAACCGCCTGCACTCGGAGCAGTCGGAACCCGGCGGCGAAGGTCCGGCGGAACTCGGGGAGGGAATAGGCGAAGACGTCCACGCAGAACCGGGACGCCCCGACCGGCACCGGCGAGCGGGCCCGACCCAGGGCGCGGCCCCATCGTCCCGTGACCCCGTAGCCCAGGATCTCGAACAGACACCAGCGGTTGTACACGCCGGCCACGAACGGGGCGCCCGGACGCAGGAGCGCCGCCAGCGGCGCCGGCACGTCGCCGAGCCGCTCCTCGCAGTTCATCGCGCCGTACGTCGAGTACGCCCCGTCGAACGATCGGGGGCCCAGCTCGGGCACCCAGGTGGCGAGCTGGCCGGCGGTCGCGTGCACGGTGGTGAGCGCCTCCGC
>JASHVP010000003.1 GCA_030044475.1 Thermoplasmata archaeon
ACTGCCAGGAGTAGGGCGGGACGCCGGAGGCCGCTCCGATCGTCCCGGAGACGCTGAGGCTCTGGTCCGCGTCGATCGCGGTGGCGCTGACGGCGGGCTGGCCGGGCGCCGACAGCGCGGGATCCCCCGTCACGGTCACGTTGTACGAGCCGCCGCCGGTCACGTTCAGCACGGCGACGCTGAGCGCCGTGTCGGTGTACGTGTTGTCCCCGACGAACGCCAGAGTGGAGCTGTCGTCCACGTCGAGCACCTGGATCGAGGCGGTCCCGATCGTCCCCTCCCCGGTCGTCTGGCCGGCGCCGCTCGACCCGAGGGCGGAGGTCCCTTCGAAGGTGTTGCCGGTGATCGTGTAGGTCCCCTGGTCGACCATCAGACCGACGGCGCCCGACGCCTCGTTGTTCACGGTGTTGCCCGAGACCGAGACGGACGGCGCCTGGGTCAGCGTCGCGGAGTTCTGGTTCAGCTCGAGCGCGATCCCGAACGCACCGCTATCCGTGACGGTGTTGTCGGTCACGGCGATCGGGCCCGCGCTCGGGGCGGCCGCGTACGGCCAGCTCGGGGCGGGCGACGGTCCGTACAGATACGAGAGGACGGCGATCCCGATCGCCGAGTCGTCGACGGTGTTGGCGCCGACGTCGCAGGTCGTCGCGCACTGGACGAAGATCCCCGTGGCCTGACTGTTCGGCCACCAGCCGGGCCCGGTCTCCCACGCGTATCCCGAGACCGAGTTCCCGTCGGCGGTGACGGTGTCCCCGAAGAGGTAGAGGCCGAAGCCGGCGGTCAGGGCCGCCGGGGCGGTGACGTCGTTGGTGTCCGCCACCACGGACCCCGACGGGGCCACGATCGCGGAGATCCCGGAGGGGAACCCGTTGACGACGTTCCCGGCGACCGACGCCGAGGCGCCGTTGACGGCGATCCCGTTCCCGTCGGTCGCGGCGGTCGAGGTCGAGACGTTCGTGAAGCTGTTGTCGTCGACGGTGAAGCTCGCCGTCGAGGCGACCGTGTCCCCGGACTGGAAGGAACTGATGTCCCCGAGCAGCGCGCCGGAGACGTTCGAGTCGCCCGAGTTGCCGCTCACGACGTCCGTCGAGGGGATCGCGAGGTCGACCGGGACCTCGATCGACACGTTGACGCTCGCGAAGGAGTTCCCGACGATCGTCGCGTTGTCGTCGTACGCCAGGAGTCCGACGTTCTGGTCGCTGATCTGGTTCGCGCCCGCCGTCCCGACGTCCGGCAGGGAGGCGACGACGGCGCTCGTGCCGCCCGCGTCCCCGTAGTTGAAGTCGAGGACGAGGCCGTAGTACCCGGCGCCGGAGATCGAGTTGTCCCACGCCTCGGTCGGGGTGGCGATGCTCCAGAGCGCGACCTGATTGTTCACCAGCGTGTTCCCCGAGGCATTGACCGGGCCCGAATCGTAGAGGAGGAGGCCGGACGCCCAGTAGGGGGAGACGCACGAGAGTCCCGGGTTGAAGTAGTTCTGCTCCAGGCAGGACCCCGGCAGATAGTCGTTCCCGGCGACGTAGTTCGCCTGGGCGATCCCGGACGACTCCCAGAACTGGATCCCGTTGGTCGCCGCGAAGCCGTAGGCCATCGGGGTCGTCGTGACGGTGTTGTTCTCGATGTCGCAGACGACCGCCAGGTCGTCGCAGGTGATCCCGTTCTTGCCGTATCCGGTGACCGTGTTCCCGAGGATCGCGACCGTCTCGCTCGTCGCGACCTGGGAGACGAAGTAGCCGTTCTCCACGACGATCGCGTTCTGGCCCTGGCACCCGCTGTTCTCGTTGATCCCCGAGACCGAGGTGTTCGAGATGGTGCCCGAGGTCAGGGCGTAGTAGATGCCGAGGTACGCGGCGCATCCGGGGACGGTCGACGCGGCGCTCGCGCCCTCCACGGAGATGGAGGCGAAGGTGAGCCCGACGTTGTCCCAGGCCCCGACGACGGCGTACGCGGGACCGCCCGTGTCGATCTCGTTCCCGTTCGAGACGACCGTCGCGGGCGAGAGGAACGTGGAGGTGTTGCCGCTCCCGACGATCGACAGGTCGACGGTGTTCTCGATCGTGAGCTGCTCGGGGAACGTCCCGGGCCCGACGCAGATCGTCACGGGGTTCAGCGCGGAGGAGGAGGGGCCGTAGGAGTTGATGGCGACCTGGATGGCGTTGTCGGTCACCGTCTCGGCGTTGATCGTGACGGTGCAGCTCGGCCCCGTCGACGTCGCGACCGGCGAGCTCGCCGCGGCGGGGACCTCGATCGTCAGGATCGCCGGCACGACGAGGACGACCCCGGCCAACGCCGAGAGCACGAGGATCGCCGTCACGCCGACTGCCGCCCAGGAGGGGTTTTTCGAATCTCGCGTACGCTCGTCCATGTGGGACACCCGGTGCCGAACCGCACCCACGCGGGGTTTTTAGTCGTTCGGGCCCGCGACGGCCCGCCGCGCCGTCGCGCTCGACCCTCCGCGAGACGGCCCGACCGGCACCGCGCCGGGCCCCGGATGCACCGACATGGCCCGGTCGTAGGCCGGAACGGCGCCCATCCTCGTCGGTTGCGCGAGAACGACGTCAGGGAGCGCCGGACGGTCCTGGTCGCGCCGGCCGACGGCCGACCCCGAGCAGGCTCACGAGGACGAGACCGACCCCGACGACCTGGATCGGCCCCAGCCGCTCCCCGAAGAACACGGCCGACGCGGCCAGGGCGACCACGGGGACGAGAAACAGGTAGGCGCTCAGAGTCGCGGCGCGGGTCCGGGCGAGCAAGGTGTACCAGCACGCGTAGGCGACCCCGGTCCCGACCAACCCGAGCCAGGCGACCGACTCCCAGAGGGCCGGGGACCCGAACCCGGGAAGCGGCTCCGGGGCGACGAGGGCCACCGTCGCGGCGAGGAAGAGCGAACCGCCGAGCAGCCCCCACGCGTTGGCGTCCAGCGCATGCTCGGGTCGGAATCGACGCTGGAACAGCACCGTTCCGAGGGCCCAGCACAGCGCGGCTCCGAGGAGGGCGGCCAACGGAAGGAGCAGGCCCGTTCCCGCCGCGACCTGCCAGACCTGCGAGACCAGGGCCACCCCCACGAATCCGGCGGCGATGGCCGCGGTCTGGGTCGTCGTGAGGACCTGCCCGAGGAACGGTCGCGCGAGCAGGGCGACCCACAGCGGAAAGGTGTAGATCACGACGGCGGCGAACCCCGGCAGGACGTCCTGGGCGGCGAGGAACCAGAGCGCCAGGAACAGTCCGGTGTTCGGGATCCCGAGCAGCATCGCGTCGCGAACGCCCCGACGGTCGAGCGGGGCGGACGACCGGTTCCGCAGGAGCAGCGGCGCGGTCGCCGCGCACCCGACGCCGGCCCGGAGCAGGGCGAGCCAGAGGGGCGAGGCGGCGGTCAGCCCGACGTCGACGAACAGGTAGTTGAGACCCCACGCCAGGACGACGGCGAGGAAGAGGGCCCGCTGGGTCCACGACCACCCGGTCTCGTCCACGACCGGGCACCGCGCTTCCCCCTCTTCAGATGGTCCGGGGCCCCGCCGGCCGGAGTTCGAGAGAAGGTCTTAAGGTGGGGTTCCCTGACGGCGCCGGAATGTCGCTGCACGGCCGCGACGTCGTCTCCATCCGCGACCTGACGCGGGCGGAGATCGAGGAGATCCTCGCCGCCTCGCGGCGGATGATCCCGTACGCGGAGGGGACGAAGGTCGCGCATCCGCTCGCGAACAAGGTCGTCGCGATGGCGTTCTTCGAGCCGTCGACCCGGACCCGGCTCTCCTTCGAGGCCGCCGTCCATCGCCTGGGCGGCGACTGCCTGACGATCGCCGACGCCGGGGCGACCTCCATGCGCAAGGGGGAGAGCCTGTACGACACGATCCGGATGCTGAGCTCCTACGCCGACGCGATCGTGATCCGGCATCCGCACGAGGGGGCCGCCCGGCTCGCGGCCCGAGCCTCGGAGCGGCCGGTGCTGAACGCCGGGGACGGGGCCGGGCAGCACCCGACCCAGACGCTGCTCGACCTCGCGACGATGCACGAGGCGTTCGGCACGCTCTCTGGCCTGCGCGTCGTGCTCCTCGGCGACCTGAAGTTCGGGCGGACGGTCCACTCCTTGGCGTTCGCGCTGGCGGAGTTCGGCTCGGAGATCGTCCTGTCGTCCCCCCCGTCGCTGCGGCTCCCCGACGAGCATCGCGACGACCTGCGCCGGTTGGGGGCCCAGGTGACCGAGGAGCCGGACCTCGATAGGGCGATCCGGGACGCCGACGTGCTGTACGTCACCCGGATCCAGAAGGAGCGATTCGGCGACGACGACGCGGAGTACCGGAGGGTCGCCGGCACGTACCGAATCGACAATCGGGTGCTCGCGGAGGCGAAGCCGCGCCTGATCGTGCTGCACCCCCTCCCGCGGGCCGGGGAGGTCGCCCCCGAGGTCGACCACACGCCGCACGCGGCGTACTTCCGGCAGGCGTTCCTCGCGGTGCCGGTCCGGATGGCGTTGCTCGAGGCGATCCTGGGGCCGAAGCCGAGGCGGAGGTAGGCGGCCGTGCGCGAGCTGAAGATCACGCCGATCAAGAACGGCACCGTGATCGACCACATCGGGAACGGGCTCGCGCTCGAGGTCCTCCGGATCATCGGCGTCGGCTCGCTCGACAAGGACTCGACCGTCAGCGTCGCGATCCACGTCCGCTCCGGCAAGCTCGGCTGGAAGGACATCGTGAAGGTCGAGAACATGGAGCTGTCGCCCCGGAAGGTCAACGCGATCGCGCTCCTCGCCCCGACGGCGACGATCTCGATCATCCGCGACTTCAAGGTCCGGGAGAAGCGGACGGTCGACCTCCCGGACCGGATCGTCGGCGTCCTGCGCTGCCCGAACCCCAACTGCATCTCGAACCAGCCGGAGCCGCTCGAGAGCGAGTTCGAGGTCGCGGAACGCCGGCCGATCGTCCTCAAGTGCGCCTTCTGCGAACGGCGGGTCGAGGACTTCCGGCGACACCTCGCGTAGCGGTCGTCGATGCAGCTCGGCGCCGCGACCGGCTACTTCGTCGTCTTCGCGGTCATCGGGGGCCTGGAGCTGGTCGACCGGACGTCGTTCGCCCTCATCGCGGTCGCGAGCCGCGAGAAGCGGTCGCTCCCCACGTGGGCCGGAGGGGCGAGCGCGTTCGTGGTCACGACGACGCTGGCCGTGACCGTCGGCGCCGCGCTCGTCGCCGCGCTCGGGCCCGGCCGCCTCGGGCTCGTGCGCGTGGCCGGCGGCGCGTTCCTGATCGCCTACGCCGTCTTCGTCTACCTGCACCCCGAGGACGAGGAGCGCGAGAAGGCGCGGGAGAAGCTCCGCTCCGCGTTCACCGCAGCGTTCCTCACCATCTTCCTGCTGGAGCTCGGCGACACGACTATGGTGTTCGAGACGATCTTCGTGACGGACTGGGGCTGGTTCGTCGTGCTCGTCGCCGGGGCGGCCGCGCTCGTGACCGTGGCGGCGTGGGACGTGCTGCTCGGTCGGACCCTCGGCGCGCGGATCGACCCCGCGCTCCTTCGGAAGGTCGTGGTCGTCGTCCTACTGATCGTCGGCGCGGTCACGATCGCGTACGGCGTGGCTCCGACGGCGTTCGCGGGGCTGGGGTTCGCGGCCGCCCCGTGAGCCCTCGGGCGGGGGGATCGGGCCGCCCCCGTGGTCGCTCCGCGACGCGAGGCCGTCGAGGTCGTCGAGGAGCGGTCGCCAGGCGGCCGGAAGGAGCGCGATCGTCGCCGGTTCCTCGAGGATCGGGCGGAGCGCGGCGACGGCCTCGGCGTTGTCGAGGCTCAGCTCGAGCAGGGTGAGCCGGAGCGCGGCCTCGGCGCGCACCCGGGGGAGGGTGTCGGACGGGGGCAGGTCGACGATCGCCCGCCACCGGTCCCGCGCTGCGTCGTACGACTCGGCCGTCGCCAGGTGGCGGCCCTCCAAGAGCCAACACCGGAGCAGGCCCGGGGACGGCGGGATCAGGTGGAGGGTCTCGACGATGGTGCGGGCCCGCTCGAGCGGGGGGTCGATCCCTTTCGGGGCCCCGCGGTCGAGCAGCGACTGCACGATGCCGAGCTCGTGCGACAGCTCGATCGACGGGAGCTTCGCCCGCTGGAGGGCGGGGATGGCCCGCTCCCGGAGCTGGCGGGCCTTCTGGGCCTCCCCCTGGGCCTCGAGGAGCCGCGCTTCGAGGTCGCCCGCGAGGTGGTCGAGCTCCCAGCGGCGCGCCCGGGTCAGCAGCAGCCGCGCCGCCCGCAGGAACCGACCGGCCACCTCCTGCTCCTCGGGCGACCCCTCGATCCGGGAGAGACCGACGGCCAGGAGCGCCAGGGCCTGGAGCGGACCGCCGGGGATCCGTCGGGCGAGCATCGCCGCCCGCACCGACTCCCGGCGCGCCTCCTCGGTCTGGTTCCGCTCGTAGCGGAACTCGGCGATCAGCCCCTGGAGGAGAACCTCGATCTCGATGCGGTCCCCATCGTGGCACCGCTCCGCGAGCTCCACGAGCGCCGTCGTCAGCGACGGTCGCGGCCCGACGACCCGCAGGGTCAGGACGAGCGGCTCGACCCAGTCGGCCAGCGTCCCGACGTCGATCTGCGCGCGCAGCGCCGTCGCGATCCCCTCGCGGGTCTCCAGTTCGCCCTCGCTCAATCGGCCGGCGGAGAACAGCGCCCGCGCGTGGAGCAACCGCAGTTCCGGCTCGAGCCGGTCCCGCTCCGCCGGCACGAGCGACGGCAGGCACGAGATCGCCTCGGCGAACAGTTCCTCGGCCGCGTCGAACGAGAGCAGTCCGAGGCTGACCTCCGCGGCGTCCAGCAGCTGCTGCAGGGCGACGGGCCCGCGGGACCAGGCGTAGAAGTGGTGGGCCAGCTCGATGCGGCGCGCGAGGCTCGGCTCCGGCGAGAGCGCGGTGAGGGCGTTCGCGATCTGCAGGTGCATTTCCTTGCGGTCGGACTCCGGCAGGAGCTGGGGCGTCAGCGGGACCCACGCGAGGTGGGGGAACGAGACCTTCCCGTCCTGGGACTTGACGAGGCCGATCCCGGTCGCCGGCAGCAACGCCTCGGTCAGCTGGGGAAAGTTCAGACGGGCGACGCGGGAGAGGACGAGCTCCCCGACGCTCCCGCCGAGCAGGGCGACGTAGCCGACGACCCGTTGGGTCGAGGTGGGCAGGTCGTCGAACATCGCCTTCAGCCGATGCGCCTCGCGCGGGTCCGGTAGGCCCTCGGGGATCCGGACCCAGTCGACGTCGAGCCGGCCGAGCAGCGCCTCCTCCCACGAGATGTAGCCCGCGACCGACGTGTCGAGCGCGACGGCGATGAGGAGGGGCCGGAACCGCGCCCTCTTGGTCAGCGCCACGAGGAACTCGCGGCTCTCGGTGTCGAAGAGCGCCCCGTCGTCGACGACGATCGCGACCGGGTGCCCCTCGGTGCCGGTCATCTCCGGCAGGATCTCGCGCCAGAACGCGTCGGGGTCGCCTTCGTTGGCGGATCTCCCTCGCACCGGCTGTCCGAGGAACGACGTCCGCGGTCGTTCCCCGCGACTGCGGCGGCTTCGCGGGACGCGATCCGGCAGGTACGGGATCGGCGCGACGCCGAAGGCGTCCTCCGGAACCGCCCCGTCGTCCGGCTCCGGGGAGCCCGCGGCGGCACCGATTTCGTGCGGGTCGCTGCGGAGGCCGTCGAGCGCCCCGAACGGGATCGACCGCGCGCGATAGCTGCCGCGGAGCTCGAAGACATGCGCATCGAGCTCCTGCAGCAGCCGGCGGATCTCCTCGAGATGGGCCGACTTCCCCGACGTCGGAGGACCGGCGATGACGACGGTCCGCCCGGATCGCTCCGCGAGCCCCTGCACCGCGCGGAGAATGGGCGAGGGGATCGAGGACACCCGGTACCTCCGATTTCCAACCGGCGGCGGGGATTTAATTGTCTCCGACGCGACGGACGACGTCCCTCCGGCGCGCGAGCGGTTATGAGGCGCACGCGGTTGGCGCGCCCGTGCCGAAAGCCCTGCGGGTCCGGCGCCGTGGATTCCTCGAGAAACCGGTCCAGCCCGTCGACGTCACCCGGGTGAAGGGCTCGGGGGACCTCCTGACCCAGTTCCAGAGGTCGTCGATCCAGGCGAGGAACCTCGGGCGGTGCCTCGAGGTCTGGGAGAACGCGCTCACCGACCCGAAGCGGCCGACGATCCTCATCGGCCTCTCCGGCCCGCTCATCGCGGCCGGGCTGCGGAAGGTCCTGCGCGACCTGGTCGACTGGGGGCTCGTCGACGTGGTCGTCTCGACCGGCGCGGTCCTCTATCAGGATCTGTACCAGTCGATCGGCGGCCGACACTGGATGGGGAGCCCGACCGCCGACGACGTGGTGCTCCGGGACCTCTATCTCGACCGGATCTACGACACGTACGTCGACGAGCTCAAGTTCGAGGAGACCGACCGGACGATCGGCCGGATCACCGAGGAGTTCCCCGCCCGCCCGGCGTCGTCGCGCGAGTACCTCGAATTCCTCGGGCGCCGCTTCGACGACCCCGACTCCATCCTCGCGACCGCCGCCCGCCGGGGGGTCCCCGTCTTCTCGCCGGCGCTGATCGACAGCTCGATCGGGATCGGTCTGACCCTCCACTATCAGGCCACCCGGGGTCGGGCCGAGCGGTTCGTCCTGGACGCGGTCCGGGACAATTTCGAGTTGGTGCAGATCCTCGCGAACTCCCCCCGGACGGCGGTGGTGTACATCGGGGGCGGCACCCCGAAGAATTGGATCAACGACGGGATCGTGATGGCGAACTACGCCTTCGGACGGGAGGGCGAGGGCCACTACTACGCCTTGCAGATCACCACCGACGTCCCCCACTGGGGCGGGTTGTCGGGCAGCACGCTCGACGAAGCCCAATCGTGGGGGAAGATCTCGAAGACCGCGACGCGGGCCATGGCCCACGTCGAGGCGTCGATCGGGTTGCCCCTGCTGATCGGGGCCCTGTGGCAGCGTCGGAGGGTGTGGCAGCCGAGACGTCGGCTTCGGTTTGCCTGGTCCGGCGACAAGGTCCGCGTCTCCCGGTGACCCCACCCGGGCCATCCAGGCCCGAGGCGCACTCCGAAAAACGATAGATTTACATTCCCGCACGTCCTTCCGGTGGCTGGTCGCGGGCCGGGCCCGGGAGCTCGACCCCGCGAAGGACCGGGGTCCAACAAGGGTCACAAAGCGGGTGCACTTGGCCGCTCCCCAGATCGTCCAAAGAGCGACCCCGGACCTGCGACGCGGGGCGAGCCTCGGAACGGATCCTCGCCGACCGGGGATGGTCTGGCCAGGGAAGACTCTCGTCAGCAGGAAACTGATTTTTGTGCGCATCTGCGCGCATCCATGCGGGCGGTATATCTGGCTGATTCTTCTGACGTGAAATCGGTCCGATTAAATAGCCGAAATCCGGGGGGCGGCTGGAGGTGGTCGCCAGATGTACATGCCAACCGTCCCGCCGGTTCCGCGCGAGCAGCTCTAACCACCATTCGCGTCAGATCGCGATGTGGGGCCCTGCCTAGGGCCGGGAGGCCGACCGGCCCGAGGTCCAGAATTACGGAGTTTGGGCCGACGGGCTGTTCAGTTGGCGGACCTTTGGTCCCACTTCGGTTACGAGCGAGTCTCTTAGCCACGCTAGATCCAGCTTGTCTGAAAGTCCGAGCGCACTCGCGTAGTGGGCCCCGGCGGCTTCAGGGTCGTCTAGGAAGGCGTAGACCTCGGCCAAGTAGGCGTGGACCAGCACGAGCGACTCCGATGGCGGTAGTCTTGTGAGGACCTCGACACTTCGCTGACCGTGGGTCAGGGCCTCCCGTGCCAGGCCGATTCCGGCTCCCTCTGCGGCTTGGCGGTACTCTGCAGAGCAGAGGATCGCCAAAGTGTGACCCAAAACGAGGTCGTTCCCCAGACGCTCGGCGAGGCTAACCGCCTGCGTAGCGAACGCAGCTGCCTCCGCCCAGTGGGCGCTTTCCGTTGCCATCGAAGCGAGCCCACTGAGCGTGTAAGTCAATTGATTGAGGTATCCGAGAGCCTCGGCTTCCGCCCGGATCAATCGCATCTCGGACTCGGCCAGACCTGCTTGCCCAGTTCGGGCATATGCTCGCGCCCGAACGAGAAGCAGGTTGAACACGATGTCGAGTCGGCCAGCCTCTCGGGCCTCCGGAAGTGCGTCCGCGATCAACTTGAGGGCCACTTCTGGGCCGCTCTGCACTTCAGCTAGCCTCGACCACACCGCGATGCTCTCAAGCGCCAGGTCACTGCTGCGGCTTCGTCGGGCCAAGCCAAACGCCTCTTCAAACCTGGTCTGTGCGCCTCGGCTGTCGCCCTCCCCCTCAGTGATACGTGCCTCGGTTAGTCGGAAGAAGGCTCGCAGCCGGCCTGATGTTACCCCCAACTGACGGGCAGCAGCGTACTCGGTTCGGGCTTCATCGAGTTGACGAAGTCGGAGCAGCAGGTCAACGACAAGGAGCCGACACTCGCATTCGGTTCGAAGATCATCACCCGCTTCCGAAATTGCACGACGTAGCGCAAGAACCGCTTCCGAATAGTCAGAGTGCGCTCGTAACAGGGCGGCCTCGACGGTCAGCACCTTGACTTTCGAAGTCCCCCGAGGCAGGACGCTGGCCAGGTGCCGCAACGCATTCCGTAACGTCTCAGAAAAGCCGAGGCGCAGCACGGTCCGTTCTTGATCCTCGAGGAGTTCTGCGGCACTCTTCCAGCTCTCCCCCGCCACGAGGTGGAGAAATCTCTCGCGGACAGACTCCGCCCTACGCGAACGAGAGTAAAACGCAGCCAGCTGTAGGTGCGCCTCTCGTTCGTCGGTCGGGGCAACCCTCCCTCCAAG
>JASHVP010000054.1 GCA_030044475.1 Thermoplasmata archaeon
ATTCCCCGAGCTCGGGGTCGCGGTGTAGAGACCGGCCGAGGTCCAGACCGGGGGCACCGAGAACGGATACGTTCCGTTCGTCCGGGCCGCGGTGATCGTCGTCCCATTGCTGACCGTCCCTCGCCCGTGGCCGCCCCACGCACCGGGGAGGCTCACCGACCAGTAGGTCCCGTTCGGAAGACCGGTCTCGACGAAGCTGACGTTGTAGTACGTGAGCGGCGCGAACGAGACCGCGACGGACACGGCCGACCCGTTGACCGTGACGTTGCCCGCCGAGGGCGACGCGAGGTACGTGACGCCCGCGACCGACACTGGGCCGATCGAGTAGGGGTAGTTCCCGTTCGGGACCGAGAAGGAGATCGAGCTGGTGTTCGAGCCGTTCCACCCGCTCCGACCCGACGCGACCCCGCCGGGGCCGATCGGCGCGAACGGCCACCCACCGCGCCCGCCGAGGCGAACGGACCAGAAGGTCCCGTTCGGCAGGCCCGACTCCGTGAAGGTGACGGTGGAATACGTCACGACGGAGAAGGTGACGTTCACGGCGGATCCCGTGCCGTTGACGGAGACGTTGCCGATCTCGGGGGCGGCCGAGTAGGCGGTGCCGTTGCTCCCCATCGAGCCGACGAAGTAGTCGTAGGTCCCGTTCGGGACCTGGAATCCGATCGTGCTCGTCGTCGACCAGTTCGCTCGGATCCCGAACCACCCCGACCCGAACAGCCCGTGGCTCCAGCCGCCCGGACCGTTCCAGGCCGTATGCAGGACCACGAACCAGGCGGTGCCGTTCGGCAGGCCGGACTCTGTGAACGTGAGGGCGTACGGGGTGGCGTTGCCGCCGTACCCTCCCCAGCTCGGGACGGGCGCGTTCGACGACGTCGGTCCGACGTGCGGGGTGGCGGACGGCAGCAGTCCGGCGGCCGAGACGGCCAGCGCGATGACCACGACCAGACTGCCGAGAGCGGCGACCCAGGTCCACTGAGACGCGGTCATAAGGGGTTATACGCCAGCCCGGATGGAATATAACGTTTCAAAATCGAACCGCTCGCTCAACCCCCGACCGGAGTTGCGAAACCCTCCGGACGACGCCCCGGATTCCGTAGTTCTCGGGAGAGATCCGTACCTCTCCGATGCCGGCTCCGGCCCTCGAAACTTGCGACACGGGGAGAGAACCGCCGCGCGTTCGGCGCTCCGGTGACGTCCCCTCCCCGCGCCCGCCCGGTCGGTCGATTCCGACCGAACCCTCCCGCGGACGACCGGTCGACACGTCCGAGCCCGACGACGGACTCGGCCTCGACGTCTTCTTGCTCATCTCGGACGCCCCCGGATCGGGCCGCGTCCTGCTCGGTCGCCTCGACCCCGCCACTCCGTGGAAGGAGATCGGCGGGACAAGCGAGACCCGGATCCGGTCCACGACGGGTCGATGGATGCGGCCGTCGCGACCGCCGTTCGCCTTCGAGTCGCCGAACTCGGCCGTCGACTCGATCGCGCGGTCCCGGCTGGACCTCGAGCCCGTCGCGCGGTCCGGGCCAACGGTCACGTCCGAGGCCGGGCAGCGACCGGAACCGGCGGGTCCCGGTCTCCGCTGGGACCTCCGCTTCCTCTACCGCAGGATCGGGCCGGCGGGTCGCCCCGTCCGATCGGCGGCGTGGCGAGACCTGGAGTTCCTCGAGCCCGCCACTCCCCGACCCGGCGAGGTCGGACGCTCCCCCCTCGACGTGCTCCGTCTCGCCGGACATTCGGTCCTCGCGGGAGCGGGGCGATCGCACCGGTCGCCGGGGCCGGCGGCGCATGGTCACCCCTCATCGTTCGAGGCGTACGACGGGTTCCACCCTCCCGCGACCTCCTCCCCGACCGTGCACCGGTCCCGTCCCCGTCGGGGCGCGCGAACGCCTTCCCCGGCGCGCCCGCGTCGGCCCTCCCCCCCGACGCGTCCGTCGGCCGGGTGGGCCGTCGAGGTCCGGCGCTTCCTCCGGTGGAAGCGGGCCGAGTCGTGCGTGGGAGAGGACTGGCTCGCGCGAATGCGATGGGAGCTGATGCGCGAGCCGCGCCTCCTGCGACGAGCGGGCTCCGGGTGCGCGCGTCTCACCCCCCGCGGTTACTCCGCCGACCTCCTGCGGGCGCTCCGATCGAATCTCCGCTGGGAGCGGGCGACCTTTCAGCTCCACTTCGCGGCCCTGCGCCAGTTCCTCCACTGGTCCGGGAACGGCCTGGCCGAACGCAAGTCCGTCTGGAGCCTGCCCTCGGCGGAGCCTCGGCGCCGGCGCTGGCTCTCCCGGGAGCAGCTCCTTCGCCTGTACGAGGTCGCCGACGGCCCGGCACGGATCCTGGTGGGGCTCGAGGGACTGAACGGGCTGCGTCGCGTCGAGGTCCTTCGGCTCCGGGTCCGGGACGTCCTCTCCGACGAGGGTCTCCTGCACGTCCGGGGCAAGGGAGGGCAGGGCGGAAAGTGGCGGAAGATCCCGCTGCATCCCTCGGTACAGCAGGACCTCGTCGCCTGGGTTCGGGGCCGGGGGGACGACGACCGGATCCTTCCGTACTCGCGATCCGGCGCCGACCGGATCCTGGCCCGGGCCCGGGAGCGGCTCGGGCCCGATGCGCCGCCCCGAGTCTCCCATCACGACCTGCGACGAACGTTCGGCCGTCTCGCCCACGAGGCTGGGATGGACCTGGTCCAGCTGAAGAACCTCCTCGGCCACGCCTCCGTGGAGATGAGCGTCCACTACATCGGGCTCGATGCCGCCCGGATGCGGGAGGGACTGGGCCGGTTCGCGCGCTACTTGGACGGCGCGCCCCCCCGGACCCGACGGCGGGGGGTCGTTCGACGTGCCCCCTCGACGGACCGCCCGGCGCGACCGGCGGCGACCGTTTCAGCCCCCCTTCCGTAGTTCAAATATCGCGAGCCACGGTGGCCGGCGTACCATGCCGCGCCCGACGGCGAACCCGGGGTCGCGTCCGTCGCCGCAGAAGCTGCCGGTCGCCGGCGGCGAGATTGCCTACGAGGTCGCCGGCCGCGGGCCGTCCCTGGTCTTCGTCCACTCCGTCATCGCGGACCGGCGGATGTGGGACCGGGAATTCGAGCGCTACTCCGAAACGCATCGGGTCCTCCGGTACGACCTCCGTGGGTTCGGCGGCTCGACCCCCGCCACGACGCCGTTCTCCTACGTCGACGACCTGAGCTCCCTGATCGCCCACACCGGGCTCTCGGACCCGGTGCTGGTCGGTTCGAGCGCGGGGGGAGGTATCGCCATCGACTTCACCCTGGAACACCCACAGTCGGTCCGCGGCCTGCTGCTCTCCGCCTCGGGAATCTCCGGCGGCATTCCGCCGCCGTTCGCGCCCGACGAGCAGGCGGCCCTCGACCTCGATGACACCCAATCGAGAGCGGTCGTCGAGGCCTGGTCGAAGGGCGATCGGGCCGGGGCGTTCGAGCAGTTGCGCGGCCTCTGGTGCTCGGCCCTCCGCGGTGAGGCGCTCGAGCGGTTCCGGTCGATGGTCGAGCAAAACGCGGTCGAAGTCTTCGAGAGCCGCAGCGACCAGAAGGCGACCCCGGTGCGCCCCGCGGCGTTCGGCCGGCTCCCGTCGATCCGGATCCCCACGACCGTGCTGGCCGGGGACCGGGACAACCCGTCCATGGAGTACTTCGCCCGGCGGATCGCCCGGTCGATCCCCGACGCGCGCCTCGTCCGGGTCTCCGGGGCCGACCACCTGATCAATCTCTCGCGCCCGGACGCGTTCGACGCCGCGCTCGACTCGCTCCTCTCGACCGTCCGCGAGCGGTCGGCCGGGCCCTCCTAGGGCGGCCGTCCCGTCGCGGGTCCTTCGGGCGGGGTCCCGCGCACCGAGTCCCGGAGCTGCATCGCCAGGCGGAGCGACTCCAAGCCGCGGGCCGCGCCGGAGGCGGCGTCGGACGGAGTGTGCGCGGCGAAGAACGCACGGACCTCCGCCTCGCGGTCGATCCCCATGCTGCGAAGACCGCCCGCGGAGAGGAATCCGCTGTGCAGCGGGGTCCCGGCCCACGCCACCGCCAGTTCCTCCGAGTGAGTTCGGTACCACTCCCACAGCGGGGTCGCCGCCCGGGGCGTACCGCAGAGGCCGCCCAGGATCTCGTACCCCTGTCCCGGGGGAACGGCCCGCGAGGAGACGAGGTCGAGGGCTCGGCGGAGGTCGGCCGCCGAGTCGAGGAGGCCGAGCGCGTGGAGCATCTGCGTCCGCTCGGTCGCCGTCGGGGCGCGCTGCATTCGCTGCAGGAGCCGGTCGAACGCTCCCGGGCCCCCGACCCGGGCGACGGCGCCGGCCACGGAGATCCGCAGCTCGGGGGCGAGTTCGTCGAACCGGTCGAACCGGGGGGCGAGCTCGCGGGCGAGGTCGACGTCGAGGTCGACCAGGTCGAAGAGCAGGATCTCCCGGAGGAGCGGGTGGCCGTCGGGCTCGCCCGGCGTCCCCTCGCGCCCGACGCGGCGGAGCTGGCTCTCGAGGAATCTCTGTCGCGCCGCGGCGAACGGTGCGATGTCGTGGAGGGGGAGGTCGAGCTCTCCGAGAACGCGGATGAGGTTCCGGATCGGGAGGCCGTCCGTCAGCTGGTCGGCCCGCTCGACGAGGGCGAGGAACTCCGGGAGCCGGATCGTGCCGGCGGTGAGGAACGCGGCGGCGTCGCCCAGCATCCCCCACTGGTCCCGGGGGTCCATCGACCCGAACTCCCCCCGCATCGCCTCGGAGAGCCCGTCCTCGTAGTGGATCCGCACGAAGGCGTTCCGGCCCGGGTCGACGCGAAGGCCGGGACCGTCCCCCGTGGGGACCCGAAGCTCCGGTCCTTCGAATAGGAGCCGTCGCTCCTCCCCCGCCACTCGGAGGCGGAAGGGGATCGGCCACGTCTCGGAGGCCGGTCGGCCGTCCGCCCGGAACCGTTCCTGGCGGAAGCGGAGTTCTCCGTTCTCGCGACGGACGTGGACGACGGGGTACCCCGGGCGGCCGATCCACTCCTGCAGGATCCGTCCCACCGGTTGCCGGGCGACCTCGCTGAGCGACGCCCAAAGGTCCTCCGACCGGGCGTTCGCGTACTGGAACCTCGCGAGGTACTCCGAGATCCCCCGGCGGAACGTCTCCTCGCCCAGGTACGATTCGATCATCCGGAGGATGGCCGCGCCCTTGCCGTACGTCACCGCGTCGGCGTTCTCCCCCAGCTCGGCGGGGGAGACGACCGGCACGTGGACGGGGTGGGTCGCGTCGAGGCTGTCGAGGAGGAGGGCGGGGCCGACCCAGTTCACGAGCATGTCGGTCCACGGCTCGGCGTCGGGGTAGCACCGGTCGATGATGCGATAGCCGACGAACGTCGCGAAGCTCTCGTTCAGCCAGAAGTCGTCCCACCAGGCCGCCGTGACCAGGTCGCCGAACCACTGGTGGGCGATCTCGTGGGCGAGCACGGCGAGCGCCGCCCGTCGGACCCGCTCGCTGGCGGTCGCGTCGACGAGCAGGAGCGAGTCGCGGAACGAGATCGCTCCCCAGTTCTCCATCGCGCCGGCCCAGAAATTCTCGAGCCCGATCAAGTCGAGCTTCGGCAGGGGGTACGGACGACCGTAGTAGGACTCGTAGGCGGCGAGGATCTCCATCGCGCGCTCCCCGCAGAACCGGCCGGCCGCCGCGCGCCCCGGGGACGCCGCGACGGTGACCGTCCAGCGGTCGCCCGGCAGGGTGAGGGTGTCGAACGGACCGATCCCCAGGTAGATCAGATAGGCCGACATCTTCGGCGTCGGAGCGAACGTGATCTCCTTGCGGCCGTCCCGCGGGCGCTCGCTGAGGGGCGGCGTATTGAAGATCACGCGGTCGTCGGGGTCGACCGTCAGGACGAGCCGGTAGACCGTCTTCACGGCCGGGTGCTCGAACGACGGGAGAAGCCGTCGGCTGCCGCTCGGAAAGAGCATCGTCGTGAGGACGTGCGTCGGACCGGCGGGGGACTCGTACAGACCGACCAGCGACGCCGGGTCGGGCGCCCCGGCGTACTCGATCTCAAGCGTGTGGGGCCCGGGCGAGACGGGAGCGACGGAGATCGTACCGGCGCGGGGGTCGACCCTCGGGTGAACGGGCTCGCCGTCCCAGACGCAGGACGTCAGCTCGAGGGCCTCGCAGTCGACCACGAGCGGGTCGGCGGCCTCCTCGACCGAGATCCGGACCTTGCCGCGGAACCGTTTCTCGACCCGGCGGACGTCCAACCACCAGTCCACGCCGGTGACGCGCATCGCCCCCGCAGGCGAGCGGAGGATTAGGTACTTGCCGTCGGCGCCGGGTGGCCGCCCGCGAGCCGATCGGGGATCGGGGGCCCCCGGTACGGCCTCCCGAACTGGCTCGTTCCCCGAGAAGGTCGAGTCAGCCGAGCGGAAGCCCGTCCAGCGAGGGGAGCCGGCCGACCGGGTACTCCCCGACCCGATTCGCCCTCCCCCACGGCGAGCGATCGAAGAAGAAGGCGAGCCGGGCCTTCGGGCTCCCCGCGAAGGCCGGGTCCGCCGCGAGTCGCTGCTCGAACTCCGCGCGGAGGGCCGGGTCCCGTCCGAGCTCTTCCTTCCCCAGGCGTTCGACCACGTACGCCTCGCCGGTCTCCTTCCGCTCGAAGATCGACGCGAAGAATCCCCAGCGGAGCGCGGAGTCGGGCGCCTCCGGTTCCAACCAGTGGAGGACCACCTTCGCCCGGGGCTGGGCGAGTCCGACCACGACCGACCCGCTCC
>JASHVP010000004.1 GCA_030044475.1 Thermoplasmata archaeon
GGGAGGAGCGGCGGGCGAGCTAGACGCGGGGGCTCGCTTCGAGGTCGGTCGCTTCGCGGGCGTCATGCGGCGGCCCCGGGGGACGCGGTCCCGCTCATGTGCTCGTCGATGCGACGGATCCGCTCCCGCAGCTCCCGCTCCTTGCTCTCGGCCTCGGCGACCACCTCCGGGGGGGCGCGGGCGCGGAAGCCGACGTCGGCCAGACGAGCCTGGGTCTTCGTGAGCAGCTGGGCCAGCCTCTCGCGCTCCCGCTCGAGGGCCGCCGAGGGGCCGGCGACCCGGCCGGGCAGCTCGAGAAAGCACTCCCCGAACGGCGCCACGCGGCTGCCGGCGCCCGGGGGCGGATCGCTCCCCGGCGGAAGCAGCGCGAGGGACGAGAGCTTCGCCAGTCGCACGATCGCGCCGTGCTCCGCCGCCAGGACCCGGGCGACCTCGGGATTCGCGGCCCGCAGCCACGCGCGCGGGGTCGCGTCCGCCGGGACCGCTTCCTCGGCCCGGACGTTGCGGAGCAGCCGGATCGTCTCGAGGACCGGTTCCATCGCGACCTCGGCCTCGGGGTCGGCGGGCGCTTCGGTCGGCGACGGCCAGGGCGCCGTCGCCAGCAGCCCGTCGGGATGCGGAAGGGCGTGCCAGAGCTCCTCGGTCACGTGCGGAACGATCGGATGGAGCAGACGCAGCGAACGCTCGAGGACGAACCGGAGGGTCGCCCGGGCGTGCCGTTGCGCCGGTTCGCCGAGCCGTCCCGAGAGGGCCTCCTTGGAGAACTCGACGTACCGGTCCGCCACGTCGTGCCAGAGGAAGCCGTGCAGCGCGGTCGCCGCGCGCGTCGGAGCGAACGCGGCGATCGCCGCGTCGACCTCCTCGGCCGTCCGGCGGTAGCGCGCGAGGATCCACCGGTGCTCCAGCGCCGCGTCGGCGGGCAGCTCCGGGACCGGGGGGGACGCGTCGCCCGGACCGGCGTGCGGGAGCGCGAACCGGACCAGGTTCCACAACTTCGTCAGGAAGTTTCGCCCGCCGTCGAGCGCCGCCCGGCCGAACGGCCCGTCCTCGTCGGTCGGGGTCGGGAAGACGAGCGAGAACCGGAGCGCGTCGGCGCCCCGCTCCCGGATCAGGTCGAGCGGGTCGGGGGAGTTGCCGAGGTGCTTCGACATCTTGCGCCCGCGCTCGTCGCGGACGGTGCCGGTGAAGTAGACGTCGGAGAACGGCGGCCGGCCGGTGAACTGATAGCCGGCCATCATCATCCGCGCGACCCAGAAGAACATGATGTCGCGGCCGGTCACGAGGAGACGGGTCGGGTAGTACCGGTCGAGGTCCGCGGTCGGTTCGGGCCAGCCGAGGATCGCGAACGGCCAGAGCCACGAGGTGAACCACGTGTCGAGGACGTCGGGGTCCGCGGCGAGGTCGTGACTCCCGCACTGGGAGCAGCGGGGACCGGGCGCGAGGGTGACCTCGAGGTGCCCGCACTGCCGGCAGTGGTCGACGGGGATCGGATGGCCCCAGAACACCTGACGGGAGATGCACCAGTCCTGGAGCCCGTCCATCCATCGGTAAAAGGTCGGCAACCAGCGATCGGGGTGGATCCGGATCTCCCCGGCCTTCACCGCGGCGACGACCGGGGCCGCGAGCGGGCCCATCCGGACGAACCACTGCGTCGACATCCGGGGTTCGATCACTTCGTCCGACCGCTCCGACCGGCCGACCGAGTGGCGATGGGGTTCCCGGCGCACCAGGAGGCCGGCCTCCCCCAGGCGCTCGACGGCGCGCTGGCGCGCGGCCGCCCGGTCGAGTCCGTGGAAGTCGGGCGGGACCCCGGCGCCCGTCAGGCGGGCCCCCGCGTCGAAGATCTCGACCGCCGGCGCGAGCTCGGGATGTCGCAGCCCGATCTCTCGGTCGATCGGGTCGTGCCGGGGAGTGACCTTGAGGGCTCCCGCACCGAACGCCGGGTCGACGAGCGGGTCCGCGATCACGGGGGCCGTCCGGTCCGTCAGCGGCACGCGGACCGCCCGGCCGACCGCGGCCCGGTAACGTTCGTCCCCGGGGTGGACCGCGACCGCGACGTCCCCGAAGATCGTCTCCGGTCGGACCGTCGCCACCTCCATCCCGCCCGGGGCACCGTCGGCCCACGGGTACCGAACGTAGACGAGCTCGCCCTCCTCCTCCGCGTGCACGACCTCGAGGTCCGAGACCGCCGTCCGCAGCCGGGGGTCCCAGTTGACCATCCGTTCGCCGCGGTAGATCAGCCCCGCGTGGTAGAGTCGGACGAACGCCTCCCGCGTGGCGCGCACGCTGCCCGGATCCAGCGTGTAGCGGTATCGGTCCCAGTCGAGCGAGAAGCCGCCGGCCCGAGTCTGTTCGAGGATCCGCGCCTCGTGCTCCTTCGTCCAGAGCTCGACCTGGTGGATCGCCTCCTCCCGGGGCAGCTCCTCGAGCCGCACTCCCTGCTTCTGGAGCCGTCGCCGTACCTCGACCTGGGTGGCGAGGCCGGCGTGGTCGAGGCCCGGAACCCAGAGCGTCGCGTCCCCCCGCATCCGGTGCGCGCGGACGACCGTGTCGGAGACCGTGTCGCCGAGCATGTGACCGAGGTGGAGGACGCCGGTGACGTTCGGAGGTGGAAGCACGATGGAGAACATCGACGCGCCCGGGCGGTCCCGCGGGTGGGCGACGCCGGCTTCGGCCCAGGCGGCCTGCCAGCGGGCTTCGATCGGACCCGCCTCGAATCGGGGCGGGAGCGTCGGACCGCTCACGCGACCCCTCGCCGCAAGGCGATCGGTCCGAGCACCGCCAGCTCTCCGACCGCGAGGAGGGCCATCGCCGGGAGCCCCCACAGCCGGTCCGCCACGAGCGGGGCACCGGCCACGACGAGGCCGGGGATCGAGACCAGGACGGCGGTCCAGGCGCCGGCGTAGAGGTTCGTGATCGGGATCGCTCGACGCCGGGCCCGCCAGAAGAGCAGGCCGAACTCGAGCAGCGCCGCGGCGGCGACCGCCGGAAGCTCCGCGAGCACGAACAGTCCGAAGAGGGCGGGGTCGAAGATCCGGGCCGCCGTGAACGCGAGGACGATGCTGGCCGACGTGAGGTAGATCAGCGTCACCAGGAGGGTCTTCGCGAGGACGTTCGCGCGCGCGGTGAGCGGCAGCGTCCGGCCGTAGCTGTGGGCGAGCACCTCGATGGCGAAGAACGCGGGGCCGAAGAACGTTGCGAGGAGCGCCGCGGTCGTCACGGCGGCCAGCCCGAGCGCGAGGGCGACCGAAGGGCCCGGCGCGTCGACGTAGGTGAAGAACCCGAGGGCGATCGAGTCGAGGATCGGCAGCAGGACGAGGAAGGCGTAGCCGGGAGTTCGGCTGGCCACCCGCAGGTCCTTGGTCAGGACCGCGAGGACCGGCGCCTGCGGCCGGAGCGTTCGGGCG
>JASHVP010000055.1 GCA_030044475.1 Thermoplasmata archaeon
CCGCGGTCGGCTCGGCGCCCCCCTCCGCCAGTTCTCCGGGCTCGAAGTGCTCTACGGATTCTTCTCGGGCATTCCCCCGTTGCTGATCACCTCCCTCGCGTACGTCCGATTCTCGCACCCGGCCGCGGTCTACGGCCCGCTGGTCGCCGCGTTCAGTGTCGGGGGGGCGGTGGCGGGGATCGTGCTCGGGCACCTCAATCCGCGTCGGCAGATCGGGTTCCTGCTGGTCGTCCTGCCGATCGTGGCCGGGGGGCTCGTACTCGGGCTCGCGGTCGCGCCGACGTCGGTCGTCGTCCTGGGGGCGGCGCTCGCGGGCGTCGGGGCCGCGATCGCGGCCCGCTACACTTCGAAGTACAACTGGGTCCGGGCCTCGTACCCGGCGGAGGAGCTCGGGCGCATCGTCTCCAACCTCTACTTCTTCACCGGCGTTGCGAGCTCGGTGGCGGTCTTGTTCGTCGGGCAGGTCTCGGGAAGGCTGACCCTCGCCAACTTCCTGCTCCTGGACGGCATCGGATTGATCGGAAGCGGCCTGCTCGCCCTCGGACTTCCGTTCGTCCGACGTCTCGCCTATTGAGCGCCGGGGACGGGGGTCCCGCGCGGATAGTGAAGCACTTAAATATTCACTAGTGAAATGTACGGCGATGCCCCCCAGCTCCGCCCGAGCCCGGTCCGACGACGCGTTCGTCGGGAGCCCCCTCGAGGAGTACCGCGAGAACTTCGGCCTCATCCACCGCGAGGTCCGTCGGATCCTCGCGCCCCGGGGTCTCCTCGTCTCCGAGGCGGGAGCGCTCAAGCTGGCGGCCGGCAGCCCGGTCCGCCCGTCCGAGGTCGCCGAACGGCTCGGGGTCACCGCCTCGGCCGCCACCCAGTTGGTCGATCGGCTCGAACGTCGGGGCCTCCTGCGGCGTACGCGCGACCCCGAGGACCGGCGAGCCGTCGTCCTGGTCCTGACGCCGTCGGGGCGCCGCCTCTTCCGGGCGACGGCCCGCGAGGTCCGGGCGATGCTCGACGGGGTCGCCGAGGAGATGTCCCCCGACGGGCGCCGGGCGCTCGTGCGAGGGGCCGCGGAGCTCCATCGCGCGCTCGACCGGTGGCACGCCGGCGTCCAGGCGTAGGGAGGGGTCCATGGTCGCGTACAAGTGGACGGTCCTGAGCAACACGACGATGGGGGCGCTCCTCGCCTCCCTCGACGGCACGATCGTCCTGATCGCCTTGCCGGTGATCTTCAACGGGGTCGGGGTCAACCCGTACCTCCCATCCAGCTTCCCGATCCTGATCTGGCTGCTCCTCGGCTACGGTGTCGTGACGGCGACGCTCCTGGTCACGTTCGGCCGCCTCTCCGACATGTGGGGCCGGGCCCGGATGTACAACTTCGGCTTCGCCGTCTTTTCCGCCGGGTCGGTCCTCCTGGCGCTGGAGCCGTGGACCGGGACGACCGGCGCGTGGGCGCTCGTGGGGTTCCGCCTCGTCCAGGCGGTCGGCGCCTCGTTCCTCTTCGCGAATTCGGCCGCCCTGTTGACGGACGCGTTCCCTCCGACCGAGCGCGGTCGGGCGATGGGGATCAACTCGATCGCGTTCATCGGCGGGTCGATGGCCGGCCTGGTGATCGGGGGCATCCTGGCCGGGATCCCGGACCTCCACATCGGTCCGTTCGTCCTGCCGACCTGGCGCCTGATCTTCCTGGTCAGCGTTCCGGTGGGCGTGGTCGGCACGATCTGGGCGTACTCGAAGCTCCGGGAGACCTCCACCCGGCGCTCGGGCCAGAAGATCGACTACGTCGGCAATCTCACGTTCGCCTTGGGCCTCACGCTGGTCCTCATTTCGGTGACGTACGGGTTGCTTCCGTACGGGAGCTCGAGCACGGGATGGTCCAGCCCGTGGGTCCTCTCCGGCCTGATCGCCGGCGCGGGTCTGCTGCTCGCGTTCCTCTATGTGGAGACCCGGGTGCAGGACCCGATGTTCCGCCTGGAGCTGTTCCGGAATCGGTCGTTCGCCTGCGGGACCGTCTCCTCGTTCCTCGGGTCGCTCGCCCGCGGCGGCATGATGCTGCTCCTCGTCATCTGGTTCCAGGGGATCTGGCTGCCGCTCCACGGCTATTCGTTCGCGTCGACGCCGTTCTGGGCCGGTGTCTTCATGATGCCGATGATCGCCGGCTTCCTCGTCGCCGGCCCGGTGAGCGGTTGGCTCTCCGACACCCAAGGCCCCCGGCTCCTCGGCACCGCGGGCCTCGCGGTCGCCTCGGGGACGTTCTTCCTGCTCGCCCTCTTACCCCTCAACTTCGCCTACTGGGAGATGGCCGTCCTGCTGTTCGTCCAGGGATGCGGGATGGGGATGTTCGCGGCCCCCAACGCGGCGGCGGTGATGAGCTCCGTTCCCCCGGAGAATCGCGGGTCGGCGTCGGGGATGCTCGCCACGCTCCAGAACACCGGCCAGCAGGTCTCGATGGCGATCTTCTTCACGATCGTGATCGTCGGCCTCTCGACGGGGCTGAGCGGTTCGGTCGCCCACGCGCTCACGAACGCGCAGGTCGGACCTCCCGACCAGGGGATCCTCTCCGGCATGGTCGCCAGCAACCCGACTGGCGCGCTCTTCGGCGCCTTCCTCGGGGAGAATCCGATGCAGGGACTCCTCGCGACCGCGGCGACGGTCCCGGGCTGGCAGGCCCTGACCTCGACCCAGATGCAAGCGTTGCTCGCGCCGCACTTCTTCGCGTCCGCGATCTCGCCCGCCTTCGGGACCGCGCTCTCCGGCGCGTTCGTCTTCGCCGGGGTCGTCACCGCGATCGGTGCGGTCGTCTCGGCCCTGCGACCCCGCCGGTACATCTTCGGGGAGGAGACCGGCCCGGCCGTCGCGCCCCCCGCCGCCCCGACGCCGCCCCCGACCGGGCCGACCGGCGCGACGGGAGCCCGGTCGCGACCGTAGTGCCGGACCGGGCGCTCGCGTCGCGGGAGCTTATCTCTCGGGGCGGGTGACAACCGTCCGGGGAGCGGAACGGTGGCGACGGCGGGGGACGGGGCCACAACCGGTCGGTCCGAGTTCGACGCCTTCCTCGCGCGCGACTGGGTCGCGTGGCTCCGGCAGTCGCCCGAGACGGCGACCCAGGTCGGGTTCCCGGGCTGCAACGACCGATGGACCGACGACTCGCCGGCGGGGATCGAGGCGCGCCGGCAGCACCTGACGGACTCTCTCGCCGAGGTGCGCCGGTTCGACCCCGCTGCGCTGCCGGTCGCCTCGCGCCTGTCGCACCGTCTCTACCGATCGCTCCTCGAGGAGGCGGTCCGGGGGCTCGAGTACGGGGACGATGCGTTCCCGTTCCACTTCGGCTACCCGCGGAACTTGTGGGTGCCGATCAACCAGATGGACGGCCTCCAGCTGACGATCGGCGAGACGCTCCAGCTGCAGCCGCGCCGGACTCCGGGCGACTTCGGCGACCTAGTGGCCCGGCTCCGGGCCGTGGGCCCGGCGGTCGACCAAGCGATCGCCCTCCTGCGGCGCGGGCTCGAGCACGGAGCCTCGCCGCCGCGGGTCGCGATCCACGGCGTGCCCGACCAGGTCCTCGGTCTGGTGCCCGAGCGGCCCCCGGAGAGCGTTCTCCTCCGCCCGTTCCAGTCGATCGGGCCGCCGATCCCCGAGTCCGACCGGACCCGGATCGCCCACGACGCGGACGTCGCGTACCGCGAGCGAGCCGCTCCGGCCCTCCATCGGCTCCACGAGTTCCTCGTGGGCGACTACCTTCCGAACTGCCGGGTGACGATCGCCGCCTCGGGACTCCCCGGCGGGGAGGCCGCGTACGTCCACCACGTCCGCTGGCAGACGACCACCGACCTCTCGCCGCAGCAGATCCACGACATCGGGATGGCGGAGGTGGCGCGGCTCCGGGACGCGATGGACGCCGTCATGCGGGCCGCCGGGTTCGTCGGCACCCGCGCGGAGTTCCACGAGTTCCTGCGCTCGAATCCCGCGTTCTACTACGGTTCCGGGGCGGAGCTGGTCGCCGCGTACCGGGCGATCGCGAAGTCGATCGACCCCGAGCTCCTCCATCTGTTCGGCCGCCTCCCCCGCCAGCCGTACGGGGTCGAACCGGTGCCGGAGTACCGGGAGAAGAGCTCCCCGTCCGCCTACTACGTCTCGGGCTCGCTCGCGGGGGGGCGCCCGGGGTACTTCTACGCCAACACGTACGACGTCGGCGCGCGGCCGAAATGGGAGATGGAGGCGTTGACGCTCCACGAGGCCGTCCCGGGCCATCACCTGCAGCTCGCGCTCGCGGCGGAGATCGACGGGCTCCCGGACTTCCGCCGGCAGTCGGGCCCGACCGCGTTCGTCGAGGGATGGGGGCTCTACGCGGAGAGCCTCGGCGAGGAGGTCGGACTCTTGGCGGACCCGTACTCCAAGTTCGGACAGCTCACCTACGACATGTGGCGGGCGATCCGGCTCGTCGTCGACACGGGGATGCACGCCCTCGGCTGGAGCCGGGATCGCGCGATCGACTTCTTCCGGACCGAAACCGGTCGCAGCGAGCTCGACATCGCGGTCGAGGTCGACCGGTACATCGTCTGGCCCGGGCAGGCGCTCGCCTACAAGATGGGCCAGCTCAAGATCCGCGAGCTGCGGACGTTCGCCGAGGCGCGGCTCGGCCCCCGGTTCGACGTCCGGCGCTTCCACGACGTCGTCCTCGGGGAGGGCGCGCTCCCGCTGGACGAGCTGGAGCACCAGGTTCGGGCCTGGGTCGACGTCGAGTCGGGCCCGGGCGGGCGCTGAGCCCCGCGCGGGGGAAGGGGTTCGCTCGGCGTTCGGACCGACTCACTCTCCGCGGCGGGCGGCGGCCGCCGGGACCGCCGAAGCAGAGGCCGGGACCTCCCCCATGTGCGGTCCGAAATCGACGCCCACGCAGGTCCCGTTGGAGTACGCGGAGGCGATGATCGCGCCCGAGGACGCGTTGACCTCCGCGGTGAAGTTCGCTCCCGTCCCACCCTCGCTGTAGAGTCCGCAGGTCGAGAAGGCGACGATCCAGAAGCCCGTCTCGTTGAACCCGTCGATCGAGAAGGTCGGGAACACGAGGAACAGCGAGTTCGCCGTGGCGTGCGCGGCCAGGTAGGCCGAGTCGGCGGACGAGATCGCGCTCGCGACGGCCGGACTGTCGATCGTCGTCGACGGGACCGACTCGTAGTCGAACCCCTCCGAGCAGACCCCCGACTCCGTCCCGATGACCGTCGCCGAGCTCCCCTGGGTGGTGAGGAGCAGCAAGCTGGTGACGCCACTCACGTTCTTGTAGAAGTCGAAGGCCCAGACCGTCTGGTAGCCGTTCGAGTACGAGCCCGTCCAGGACGGGACGGTCAGGGTTCCGGTCCCACCCGTGACGGGGCAGCTCGAGTTGCCGGTCGAGTTGGAGATCGCGGACGTGGACGAGATGCCGAGCGCGTCGACGAGCGTCCAGCCCCCGCCACCCTCTCCCGCGGCGGCCGTGTCGGCCACCGCCTCCGCCTGCGAGAACGAGGTCTGGCCCCCGGAGCTCGAGGACGAGCTGAACGCGATCGAGACTCCCGTGTTCGCCCCCGCCACCGTGACCGTGCCGCTCGAAGGGGTCGCGGTGTAGCCCGCCACGGCGCCGACCGTGTAGGCGAGGCTCCCGTTCGTCGAGCTGAAGACCAGCGTCGCGCCGGCCCCGGACGACGGGGTGCCGTTGAGCGTGACCGACCAGGTGGTACCCGTCGGGAGGCCGCTCTCGGAGAACGTCACGGTGTACGTCCCCACGGGCAACGCCTCGAAGGTGAACGCGACGGCGAGCGCCGCGCCGCGGACGGTCAGGCTGCCGGACGCCGCGGAGGAAGGAATCGTCTCGTATCCGGCGGCGGACACCGTGTACGCGTAGGTGCCGTTCGTCACCGCGAAGACGATGGAGGCTCCGGTGGAGGAGAGGGTGTTCCCTCCGAGCGTCGCGCTCCAGGTCGTCCCGGACGGTACTCCGGCCTGGCCGAAGGTGACGTTGTACGACTTGGCGGGTGGCCCGGAGTTCTTGCTGCTGGTCCCGAGGTGGAAGCCGGGAATCACGTTCGCGAATCCCAGTCCGACGATCAGGAGGATCACCACGATCAACACGATGACCGCGGCGATCGCCCCTCCATGCCCCGACTTCGGGGGCGGTGGCGCAGGGGGAGCGGCTCCGGCGGGGGCCGAGGTGGGCGCGCTGGGTGTCGACATTGCCGAGGGCGACCGACCTCGAGATACTTAATCCGTCGGTTCGACGGGGGTGGGGCCGTTCGGCCGTCCGACGGAGCTCACCGGGCGGCCCGGGCCGACTCCGGGGCCGCGTGGCCGAGCGGTACGCCGGCCCGCGGGGCCGTCGACGTCGTGGCGGACGGAGGGGCGGCCGACGGGCGCACCATCGGGAGGGGAGTCCCGGGGGCCCGGGGCTCGGAGCGACCCAGGCGTCGGCGGAGCCAGAGCCGGACGTCCTGGTGGTAGAGGTTGCCGTAGGGGCACGCCCCGACGCACGACCCGACCCCGCAGCACTTCGAGCTGCGGTACTCCCCGGTGGTCCGGAAGTACTCGGGCATGTCGACGAGCCCGACCGGGCACGATTTCGCGCAGTCGAAGGTCGTGCACTGCTGGCAGACGGACCGGTCCTTCACCTTGAGCCGGAAGAATCCGACCCGGGCGAACGGCAGGCTGAGGGCGCCCCAGTGGCACAGGCCGGTCGTCGCGCAGTTGTACGTTCCGAGGTACGGGATGGTGACGAACATCCCGAACCAGAGGGCGCCGAAGTACAACTCGATCGGGAGCGGCAGGGCCGCGGTATCGAACTGCCCGTTCGCCACCTGGACCGTGGGCAGCCGGTGGAGGAAGGCCAGCAGCGAGATCCCGAACAGCGAGACGAGCGCGATCCCCGAGAGCGCCGTGTAGGCCGTCGAGATCTGGCTGCCGAGGAAGTACTTGCCGACCCGCGAGGTCTGGTTGAACTGGCGCATCTCGTGCACCGTGGTCCCTTGGTACATCAGGGCGGCCCCGCACATCACCGAGCAGAGCGCCTTCCGGCCGAACAGCACCGTCAGGACGCCGACGGTGGCGTACATGATCAGGACCGCTGCGAAGATCCCGGACTCGAACGGCCCCCCGGCGCGGAGCCCGAACCCCCAGCCGATCACGGGCAGGCTCGCGAGCGTCTGCGAACCGACCAGGGGGGTCGAGGAGGCGAGGCTCGGGATGTACAGGGCCCCGAGAGCGTAGACCCCGATCATCAGGGCGAGCCGGTACCGCTGCGGCCGCTCGTGGGTCTCCCGGATCTTGAAGACGACCAGCGCCCCCATCGTGATCCCGAAGAGCACCAGGAACCAGGCGGACGCGAGGATGGCGGCGGCGAACCACAGTCCATCGTAGACCGCCAGCCCGACCGCGGTCAGGGCCGGGCCCGAGATCGGCACGAACGGGATGAATCCCAGGAAGCTCCCGCCGGCGACCGTCAGGTCGACGAGGGCGCCGACGAAGAACTCGGCCACGAACGTGAAGACCAGCATCTCGAACGTCCAGAACGGTCGGAGCACCCACGGGACCCGGGGCTCCGCGTCGACGGGCGGGGCCAGGGAGGCGACGGAGACGAACCCTACGAGCTGACCCAGGGCGGCCGCGCTGAGGACGAGCAAGGAGCCGTCGAACCGGGCGAGGAACCAGCCGGCCGCCGTCGCGCAGGCGAGCGCGCTCCAGAGGACGAGGAACCGGGCGACCCGCGCGCTCAGCTGCTTGTGACGATAGAGGAACTGCAGCGCAACGATGAACATGCCGACGAAGACCGACGCGCCGATCGCGAGGGCCACGGTCGCCGCGGTGCCGCTCGGGACGACGGTCGGTCCGAGGGCGAGCAGCGACGCTTCCGCGAAGAGGAGGAGGCGCAGCCATCGGTGCACGGCGGGGGCGAGCAGCGCCGCCGCGACGGCGATCTCTAGCGCCGCGGTCAGCAAGAAGGCGGACGAGGAGAGTCCGCGACTCAGCTCGGGGCCGCCGGCGATCCAGACCGCGTACGCCACGTTGGCCCCGAGAAGGGCCAGCAGCCCGACCTTCCGACGCGAGCCGGTCAGTGCCCCGCGTCGGTCCAGGGCGAACAGTACGGCGGTGGCGGCGACGCACGCCGCGGCGACCCCGACCACCAGAGGACTGTCCGGTCCGTTCACCGCTCTCCCGACCTGCCGGCGGAGGTCAGAACTCCCCCGTTTCGTTGCCGGATTCGCCGCCTTCGTCGTTCGGCACCAACACGCTCTCTCCGTGATAGGCGACCTTGAGGAGCGTCGGCTCGACGTCCGCCACGAGGCCGACCGGCAGCGCGGCGAACGGAACGGCGGACGACCCCGTGGACGTCGACGTCCAGTCGCCGACCACGACCCAGAACAGGAACGTCATGAGCCAGTGGGCGGTGTCGAGCGAGACCGCCCCGCCGTACGCCGTCCCCAGGTCGGAATAGACGACCGCGAACGAGAAGGTGGTGATCGGGTAGCTGTCCTCCCCCGCGGCGTCGACCGCGGTGAACGAGGCCCAGTCCCCGGCTTGGGCGGTCGAGGTGTTCGACGCCGCCGAGGCGGCGAGGGTGGCGTTGGCGAGCGTCGGGGCCACGAAGGTTCCGCTCGGGTTCTCGACCCGAGCCGACGCCAGCCCGGCCGCCAATCCTCCCCCGAGTTCCGCGTATCCCACGCCGCCCGCGGCCTCGCTCACGTCGGCGACGAGGTCCGCGGAGGAGTTCGCCGCCGTCCCGACCGGGAACCCGACGGTGGGGCCGGCGCCGATCGCGAGGGCCCATTGGGGACTCGCCGCCGCGAGGTACTCGGTGAACGCGGTGGTGATCGAGTTCGCGTCCGAGCGATAGACGACGGAGATCGCGGTGGGCGGGAGGCCGGCGAGCCCCGGATTCTCGGCGACGAGCGACGGAGCGTTCCATTCGGTGAGGCTGCCGTTGAAGATCGCGGCGACGTCCGCGCCGGAGAGGTTCAAGGGTCCCGCATACCCCGAAAGATGGTACACCACCGAAACGGGTTCGGTCAGCATCGGGAACGTGGTGGTCGCGTTCGGCGCGCCGGAGGTCGCGGCGCCGATCGTCGGGCCGTCCAGCGCGAGAAACTCCGCTTGCTTCTCCGCGAAGGGGGCGATCTCATCGGTCCCGACGGAGAGGCCGACTTCCACGCATCCCGCATTCGCGTCCGAGAACTCGGTCCCCAGTCGCTGGAGGGAGGTCGGGAGCGGGGCGCCGGCGGCGGCCGCGAGCGAGCCATTGAGCTCGACCTCGGTCGCGGTGCAGTCCTGCGGTCCGAACAGGACCGGCGGGCCCGACGACGAGCCCGCGGGACTGAACCATCCGGTGAGCATTCCGACCGCGGCGGCGAGCACGACGACCGCGAAGACAACCACTGCGGCGTCCCAGGGGTCGGAGCGACGTGGCCGGGGCACGACGAGCCCGGCCCGGGCCGCGTCCGCCGCGAACTCCGGGTCGTTCGCCGCCCGCTCTTCCGTCATCACCCCGGGACCGGCGAACCTCTCCCCACTGAGAAGAAACTCGCGCGATGCGTATTAATACATGGGGGTCGGCCCCGCATCCGGGGGACGGAGGCCGGACGGCGCCGCCGGAGCGCCGGTCGAGGAGAACCCTAATCTCCTCGGGCAACGACGTAGTATCCGAGGCGGCAGCCGCCGCCAGCCCGCGGTGCGACGATGAGCGAGCGCGGATCGGGGCCCCACCCCCGGAGCCGGCGGTCCCGGCGGGGGTGGTGGCCGTCGGCGGCCCAGGCCGGGATCCTAGCCCTCGTGCTCGCCACCGCCACCGCCGGCGCGGTCTCGCTCCGGATCTCGGACTCCCTCGAGACCGCGGTCGGGCAGGAGAGCCCGACGGATTTCCTGACGCACTGGCAGCCGACCGGGTCGCTGGCGACCACCATCCCCCTCCCCACCCCGGCCCGCCTCAGCGCCAACGTGGTCGCGCCGACCCGTCTTCCGGCGGCGTCCGCCAGCCGGTCGCTGAATCTCGCGGTGATCGGACACCTGGCCCTCGAATGGACGTTCGCCGAGAGCGCGGGGGCCCCGGCGAACACCGAGATCGAGATCGCCTTCACGGTCTACTACCTCGTCGGAACCACCGCGACCACGTACTCCCACACCGTGTACGTGGAGACCCAGGGGGCCTCGCCGACCGGCACCTTGGTCTTCTCCATCTACTGGGACAGCGGACACGCGGCGGGGGTAACGTTCGTCTCCCAGATCGAAATCTCCCAAGTCTGCGTGGCGGTCGGGACATGCCCGTGAGCGCGGGATCGACCACGGCCCGGTCGCCCCGTCGTGGCGGGGGCTCCCCGGCGTGGTGGGGCGTCATCGCCGCGACGATCGTCGGAGCGGTCCTCGTCGCTGGGGTCTTCGGGGCCCCCGCCCAGGTCGGCCCCGGCGCGACCGAGCAGGCCCAAGGGGCCGACGTCGGCGAGGCGGGTCCGGCCTACTGGGTGTGGGAGGCGTCCCAGGTCGTGACGATTCCCACTCCGGTGCCGGGCGCGATCTCGACCGTGATGACCGCCCCGACGGTCCTCCCGGCGGGATCGACGCCGTACCGGATCGATCCGGCCACGGCCGGGAACACCTCGGTCCGATGGGAGTTCTCGGAGGAGACCACCGCGCCGCGATCGACCGAGTTGGAGCTGCGGTTCACGGTCGGACTCTCGCGCCAGGCGGTGCACATCACGGCGTACCTCGAGACGCAGTCGGCCGCTCTCGCCGCCGCGATCCTGTTCTACGCGTACTGGGACGCGGGCGCGTTCTCGCCGTCCTCGCTCTCCGTGGAGACGATGCAGGTCGACGTCCTCGTCTGCACGGCGGTCGGAGTCTGCCCGTAGCGATCGCCGGTCCGTCGCGCGGAAGTCGAGCCGGGGCGACGCCCCGTTCTTCGCGCGACGCCACGGTTCGGAGATTTTGCGCACTCCGGCTCACGGTGGCGCCGGCAGCTCCCGACGGGGCCCGACTGAGCGACCGCACATTCAAGTAGGGGAACCCAGCAGGTCGTTCACTTGAGGCCCACATGGCACGGACCGGGAAGACGAATCTGAAGCGAAGATTGGTTTGGGGCGGCACGCTCGTCGCGCTGTTGGCGATCTCGGGAGGCTGGGTCCTCGCCGCGTCGTTCTCCATCAGCCTCGGGTCGACCGAGACGGGCGCAGGCACCTTTCATCCGACGGCCCTCCTGACCTACTGGTCGGAGGCGAGCGTCGGAGTCGGCATCCAGCCGACACCCCTCCCGACGGCCCTCTCGGCGACCGTCGGGGCCCCGACGGTCCTGGCGGCGGCCGGAACCAACTACGGGGTCAACGCGGCGACCGCGGGCGATGTCGCGCACTACTGGAAGTTCACCGAGGCGACCACTTCCCCCGCCTCGACCGAGCTGGAGCTGTACTTCAGCGTCTCCACCGGCGCCGGCCCGACCATCACGACCGTGACGGTGTACATCGAGACGCAGGCGACGGTCCCGGCGACGGCGCAGACGTTCGTCCTCTACTTCGACCTGGGCTCCCCGTCCGGGGGGACGATCACGCTCAACAGCGTGACCGAGATCAGCCAGCAGTGCTCGGCCGTCGGCACCTGCCCGTAGACCGATGCCCCCGTTGACCGGGCCCAACCCCTTCCGAGCCCCGCGCCCGCATCGCGCTCGCCGTTGGGCGTGGGCGGGTACGCTCGTCGCGCTCCTCGCGATCGGCGCCGGCTGGACGGTCGCGGCCTCGTTCTCCGTCTCCCTGGGCAGCACCGAGACCGGCGCCGGCACGTACCATCCGACCACGGCCCTGACGTACTTCGCCGAGGTCGACGCCGGTGTCGCCATCGTCCCGACGCCCGCCCCGACGACGCTCTCGACGACCGTCGGGACCCCGACGGTCCTCCCGGCCACCGCCACCAACTACGGCGTGAACACGGCGACCGCGGGCGACGTCGGCCAGTTCTGGAAGTTCACGGAGGCGACGACCGCGCCCGTGAGCACCGAGCTCGTCCTCCGGTTCTCCGTCTCGACGGGGGCCGGCCCGACCATCACGCAGGTGACGGCGTACGTGGAGACGCAGGCCGTGGCTCCGGGCAGCGCCCTCACGTTCGTGCTCTACTTCGACCTCGGCGCCGTCTCGGGCGGGACGATCACGTTGAACAGCGTGCTCGAGATCACCCAGCAGTGCTCCGCGGTCGGCACGTGTCCCTGAGCGGCTCCGTGCCCGGCGAGCCCGCCGGCTAGGTCCCCGCGACGGATCCCCGGACGAACGCCGAGCGCAGGCGGTCCAGGTCGGAGCTCCCGAGGAGGTCCGGCGTGAGGTGCAGCCACGCCCGCGCCTCGTGCTCGCGGAGACGCCCGTCCAGGTCGGCGAGGAACTCGAGGACTTGGTCGACGCCGTGAATCCGGACCAGGTACTCCACCCCTTCGAGAAAGACGACGGTCACGCCCCGCTCCCCGACCGACTGAGCGAGGAACGAGGCGATCCCGGCGAGGTCGCCCGGCTTCAAGGTCGGCCCCCGGCCGAGGTTGCTGAGCCAGTAGACCTCCACCGGCCGGTTCCCCGCGAGCGCCCGGATCCGTTCGGGCGGCTCCCGGACGACCGCGACCCCCCGATGGCCGGCCGCGGCGGCGTCGAAGAACGGTTGCAGCGCCTCGAAGATGGTCGTCGCTCCGGTCAACTCGATCCCGCCCGTCCGCGAGATCGCCGGGACGGTGACGACGGGCTCCGGGACCGTCGGCTCCGGGCCGTCAACGGTCGGAGGCGCGGTCCCGACGGCGTCCGGTCGAGTCGCCGCGGTCCCGGGGGGGATCGCCGAAGGTGCCACGGCTTCGGCCGCGGTCGGCGCCGGCTCGGGCGGAGACGGCGCCCGCTCCACCGGTGCCGCGGTCGCCTCCGGGCCGTTGGCCTCGGGGGCGGAGGGCGACCGTTCCGGAACGGGAGGTTCGGAGGGAGCTTCGGCGGTCTCCGGGTTCGCTTCGCCGACGTCTCCTTGGGCCGCCTCCGGTTCTCGGGTGTCGGGCGACCCTCCGGCGGGAACGGCTTCGTCCACCTCTCCCCCGGGTACGGTGTCGTCCGCCCCGTCCGACGTTTCGCCCGATCCCGGGGTTTCCGAGAGGGCGGTGGACTCCGGGTCGGCGACCTCGATCGCCGTCGGGGGTGCCTCGGGGAGCTCCGGTTCCTCGGGAGACGGGGCCGTCTCCGACTCGATCGAGACCCCAAGTTCCGGCTCGCCCGTGACGGACGGCTCCGGAGTCGCGTCCAGGGGCGGAGGGGTCGCCTCCCCGGCGGGGGCGTCCTCGAGGGCCGGATCGGACGACATTTCGCCCGCGAGGGGAGCGCTCCCGTCGACCGTCGGCTCTCCCGGGGATTCCGTCGCGGTCGGGGGGCCAACGCCCGCCGGGTCTTCCACGTTCGGGGTGGGGGGGGCGGGCCCATCGGACGCCGGTTCGAGCCGAACCGACTCCGAAAGGTCCGGGGAGGGCGCGGTGGGAGGATTCTCCGGCCCGGACTCTTCGGGCGGCGGGTCCGGCGCGGTCCCCGGTTCGGACCGGGCCTCCGGGGCCGGCGGGTCGGTGATCGGAGCCGGCGCGACGGCCGCCACGTCCCGTGCCACGTCCGGAGCGTCCGCGTCCGGTGAACGAGCGAGGTCCGGGGTCTCCGGCGGAGGTTCGGGCTCCGGGGCTGCGTTCGGGACCCGATCGAGACCGTCGTCCGCCGAACCCCCCGGTAGGGCGCCGGTCGGAATCGGAGGGACCGCGGCCTCGCCGTCCCCCGCCTCCAGGCCGGAGGTCGGCTTCGCCGCACCCGGGTCGCCCCCCTCGGCGGCGCCGGCCGGCACCGGCGCCGGATCGCTCGGGGGCTGGGTCGGAAGCTCGGGAGGGGTCGGTTCGGGCGCCGCGAGTTCGACGTCGACGGCCGGGG
>JASHVP010000056.1 GCA_030044475.1 Thermoplasmata archaeon
GCAGAGTTGCCGAAAGGAAGGGGAGGCGAGGTACTGGTGCCCGAACTCGACCAACTCGCGCAGCCCTCGCGAGCGAGGTCCCGCGTCCCCGACTTCCCTCAGCAACTCCTCGACCGCCGCCCGGTAGCGAACTGCGGATTCGAGGAACAAGCGCGCCCGTTGGTCCTGCTGGCGCATCTTGGCGGAGGTCGCCTGGGCCGCTCGGACCGATCGCATGGACCGGGCGAACCGTTCCACGGGCCCGCGGACCGCGTCGCGCTCCAGGTCTCGGAAGACATCCTGCCGAGCGACGATCTCGTCCGCCCGCTCGAGCGGCCGCGCCAGGAGCGGTGAGAGGTCGTACTCCTCCCGTCCGTGGACCAGAGCGGAGAAGACCTGGTCGAGGGCCAGGTCGTGGAGCATCGTCGGATCCGCAGCCGGGAGGCTCCCCGCGAGGTCCGGCGCGAACACGCCCACCGGGGGGACGTTCTCCGAGCCGAGCGTCGGGACGGCGGGAGCGCTCGGCCCGGCGGTCGCGCTCCCGGGGTCATCCGGCGCGAGGAGGGACGGCCGGTCCGGCGCGACCGGAGGTGGGCCGGTCATGGCGCTAACTCGCGAGCGCGCGCCGAGGCGCGGTCGCACGGGCGGCGAACTCCTCCCGATAGAACTGGTCGGCCACGTCGATCTCGGGGGCTCGCAGCGACACCGGCCCGGCCGTCCGCTCTGCGAGAACGCGCACGAGCGCCGCGGACGCGGCGAGACGGACGGCGCGCGTTCGCGCGCGGGGCGAGAGCGTGGGCGGATCCGTCCGCGACAGAAGTTCGTCGGACACGGCCTGGAGCCGATCGTAGAGGGCACGACTGAGACGGACCGCGCGGCGGGGAAAGCGGTCGGCGACCCGCCGATGGCCGGTCTGGATCGCGTGCGTCAGCGTCAGATGGTCCCGGATCTGGTCGGCCCACGGAAAGTCCACCTCTCCGAGCTCGAGGCGTTCCGTGCTGGCGTCAATGGCCCGGAACCGGTTCCGGGTCATCGTCTGAAATCGCATCAGCATGCGATCCTCGAGCGCGACGAAGTAGGGATCCCTCATCACCCCCGAGCGCGCGCCGGCGCCGTCTCGGACGTTATAGCTGACCGAGAAGAACGAGCGGAACGTGTACGGGCCGATCGTGCTCTGCGTCGTCTCCCACCGGACGGCCCGCTGCTCGAGGGCGAGCTTGAGCGGCTCGACCATTCCGGGATACCGGAACCAGTCGTTGAATTCGGGGACGATGAAGTTCATCGCCCGGTCCGAATAGTATGCCCCGATCCGAAGGAACCGGGCGGGCGTGATCCCTCCGCAGTACCGATTTCGCCCCGGGAGCCCGTGAGCCGGGACCCCACGGCGCGGGTCGCCGCGCACGAGGTCGTCGATCGCGAAGCTCTTCCCGGAGCCGGTGGGCCCCAACAATGCGAGATGGAACCCGGTCGACCCCGTGACCCGTCCGCCGGGGGCCACCAGCGGGGCATCGCAGAGGGCGTACTGTTGGAGGAGCGCGACCAGGGAATCTCCGCCCAGCTCCCCGCCGACCATCTCCGTGAGATAGCGGGACAACGCGGCGACGTCGAGCCGGCGCCCGAACGCAAGCGTCTCCTCGAGCCGGTTCTCGAGCACGTCACGCAGCCGGTGGTCGAATTCAAATCGAGGGCGCGGACGACGGCGCTCTCGTCCGTCGGCATCGCTCCGCGGCGCCGGGGAGCCATCCGGGCTCGGGCCATGCCTCCCGCCAGCCGCTCGGTCAGCAGGCCCGGATCCGGAACGACGTACGTCCGTCGAGCCCCTCGCTCCGCGCCGACCAGAACGAGTCCCCGCCGGGCAAGGCGGTGGAGCAGGTGGGTCGGGTCGACGAAGACCCGGTCCCGTTCGAGCCGCCAGCGAAGTTCGGCGAGGCGAATCGTCGGGGCACCCGACGCGAAGCCCACCGTCGGCCGACTCCGAGTCGCGGCTTGGGCGAGCGCGACGAGCGCGCGTGCCACCGGGGCGTCTTCGGGGGGTACCTCCAGGTCCCGCATCGTCCCTCCCACCGAGCGCGAGGTGTCCGTCGGCGGCGTCACCCCGCGCGGGACGCGGTGACGGCCCGCTCCTCGATCTCCACCAGCCGCGCCCGGAGGGCACCCTGGGCCTGCCGCCAAGCCGCCGTTTCCTGGGCATCGGTCCGCCGACGGTGTTCGCCGTCCGACGCCGCCGACTCGAGCAGGCGGAGGTCCGACTCCAGGTCGGCCACCGCCTGCGACCGCATCCGCTCCCAGGTCCTCCCGATCCGCTCTATGAGGTCGGCGCGAAGTCGCCCCGCCTGCGCATCCAGTTCGTCCGCCACCAAGCGCGGGAGACGGGAGCGCAGGCGCCGGCGCAAGACCGCGGGCGGAAGGAGGAGGGTGGCCTGCCCCGCCATCGTCCCCTCGAGCAAGCGCTCGACTCGGTCCGAATAGCGATCGGGAGCGACCACGGAGACCGGAACGCCGAATTCGGGGAGGGCCACTCCGAACTCGCGGTGGACCAAGGTCGCCAGGTCCGCCAGCCACCGACGGATCCGGGTTGCGAACTCCGCGGCGATTCGGGCGAGGCCCTTCTCGGCCTCCTCCCGCAGGGCTGCGCGAATCGGGCCCACTTCGGTATCGATGTTCGCCTGAAGATTCGCTTCGAATCGGCGGACGACCTCGCCCGACGTGGACCCCGGCCGTTCGGACAGACCCTTGTCCAGGGTCGCCGAGAGTCCGGGGGTCAGCCGGCTCAGTCGGGTCCGTGGCTCCTCCTCCATCCGCCGCGCCATCAGAGCGATGTCCAGCTCGAGCACCGCCACGGTCGCCCGCATCTCGCCGCGGACGACCTCGATCCCGGTTCGCAGGGCGGACACGTGCGCGGCGAGTTCGGCGTCCGACATTTCGGTGGCCCGCACGGCGAGGTCGATCGAACTGCGGAGGCGCTCGGCGAACTGGCGCGACCGGAGCGCCCCCACCCGTCGCACGCTCTCGCTTCGGTCCGTCCCGACGAACCGGCGGATCTCGGCCCAGAGTTGATCCATCCCGGATTCGGTCCTCGCCCGGAGGTCGTGGCGCTCGGCGCCTTCGAGCGCCAGTTTCGAGGAGACGGCGTGGAGTCGGATCTCGCCAAATCCGCAGCGGTCGTGGAGCACGCCGGAGAGGTACCGCTCGAGTTCGGCCCGCTCGGTCGGGGAGGCGAGGTCGGACTTGTTCAACACGAAGAAGAACTTCGATGCGTGGGCCGCCGCCTCCGAGAGAAACGCGAGTTCATCCGCCGTGATCGAGGGGTCCGGGGAGAGCACGAAGATCGCCGCATCGGCGTGGGGAAGGACCGCGCGCGCCGCGCGCGTATTCTCGTCGTGGGGGGATCCGATCCCGGGCGAGTCGACGAACGTGATCCCGTCGGTCCACGCCGGCAGGGGGAGCGAGACCTCGACGCGGGCGACCCCTCGGGCGTTCCCCGGATTGCGTTGCTCGCTCACGAATTCGTCGAGCGCGGTGATCGGCACGCTGCGGACGTTCCCGACGTCGTCGACGACCCGCGCGCCTTCGGCGCCCCGGATCAGGTGGGTCGCCACGGCCGTGAGCGGCACAACGCCGGCGGGGAAGGCTCTCCGGCCCGCGAACGCGTTGAGGAGCGACGATTTGCCCCGCTTGAACTGCCCGAGGACAACGATCGTCAGCTCGCCGCGCGAGAGCGACCCGCGGATCCGGCTCAATTCGTCGGCGATTTCGGGTCGGTTGACGGCGACGGCGATGTCCGCGAGGTCACCTAAGTCGTCGCGGATGTTCGGCGGCGCAAGCGCCGGCGCGGGCGGCATCGGAACCTCGGGTAGGAGCCATCATCCGCAGGGCGGAGGTTCCGGCGGGCCCCATCGCCAACGGCGGTACTGCCTCATTCGCTACATAGGCTTTGCCCGAGGAGATTCTCGGCGGTGGGCGCGAAGTCAGTCCCCTGAGGGGAACCGTGCGTCGCTATCTCACCCGAGGCACCGGTGGCATTCTTGTCGTTCCGGGACTTCGTCGGGGCGGACATCCGCCGGGGCACGATCGATGACGTCGAGCAGGTGGGATGAGGGGCGTACCGCTCCCGAGTCTTCGACGCCCCGTTCGTTCGGCATCCGACTCACCGACGCCGTCGAGCGAGAGTGCGGGCCATCCCCCTGGGGCGGAGTCCGACCCACGCGGGACACGCCTCCCTACCCGGGAGGAATCTCCGCTCGACGGAGATCCGAGGTGGGCCCGGAGCCTTCGCCGACCCACTCGAGGGTGCGCCCGCCTCGGACGCCCCGCACGGGGGACTCTGGCGGTCGCTCCCGGGGTCTCGCATGACGCCGGTACGGGGCCAGCCCGCAATCCCCGCCGAGCCGGTCAGCTTCATCCTGCTCGTCCGGCACGGGCGAACGGTCCTCAACGCCGAGGGCCGATTTCGGGGACTGGAGGATCCCGGCTTGGACGAGACCGGACGGGACGAGGTGTCCCGGGTCGCGAGCGACCTTCGGACCGCACCGCTCGCTGCGATCTATTCGAGTCCGCTTCGCCGGGCGCTCGAGACCGCCGGTGCGATCGCCCGACCGCATCACCGCGAGGTTCGGGTCGATCCCCGCGTGAGAGATTTGGATTATGGGAAGTGGACCAGACGAACCCCCGAGGAGGTCGCACGCGCGGACCCGGACCGGTTCGCGCGGTTCCGGGCAGATCCGGACCACGAGGCCCCGCCGGGTGGCGAGAACCTATCCTCACTGCGGCGCCGGATGGACCGCTCCCTGCGGGCGATCGCCCGCCGCCACGTGGGAGAGACGGTGGTCGTGGTCACGCACGACATCCCAATCCGCGTCGTCCGTGCCGAGGTCGCACGGAGCCCCACCGCTACGGTGTGGAGCCTCGATGTGCCCACGGGATCCGTGTGGCAATTGACGGTCCGCGACGGGTCGCGGACGAGGATCGAGCCCCGGAAGGTCCCAAGTACCCCCGTCGCCTAGGCGGATCGGCTGTGGGGTCAGCCGGGTCCGGCCTCGGTCGGATCGAACCGCAGGTGGCTGCCGATGACCCCTGGGAGAGTAAGATGCCCAGGGACGAGTCACGGGAGCGTGACGAGAGTGGTGCCGGCCCTACCGGCCCAGCGAACGACGCGGCGGTCGAGACCCTGATCGTGCGCCTGCCTCCGAGGCTCCAAGCGGAGCTCCGACCCTGGATCGACGTCGGTGCGGTGGGGGAGGACGGATTCCGGGTGTGGCTCCGATCGGTGCTGCCACTGCTGCCCCGGGCCGGCATGGCGCCGTCCGCGCGGCTGCCGGAGTCGCCCGAAGAACGACTGCTTGAGGTCGCCACGGCGTTGGCGACCTGCGCGGGCGACCGGGCCCGGGCCCACTTCCAGGCGGCGGAGTACTTCCGCGAGAACCAGCTGCTCGCACGCCGGGTCAAAGCGCTCGAGGCGATCGTGCAAACCGCCGAGGCGGCCCGACCCGGCTCTCCGGACCTCCCGTCCGACCCCGAGTCGGCCCGGGCCGCGGAACGGTACCTTCCCCGGGCGAGTCCTCCGTGACGGCCTTAGCGGGCGGTGGTCCGGCTCCGGCCCCCTCAGTCCTCCGGGAGGGCGACGCGCGCGGCGGGCCCCGGCTGGTGATCGGCTTCGACGGGTCGCCGCCGTCGGAGCGGGCCGTCAAGTTCGGCATTCGCTGGGCCCGGGGCTCTCTGGGGGCAATCTGGCTCGTCCACGCGACCACCAGCGAGCGCCACGTCGCCGAACCGTTGACGGACGAGGAGCTGAGCGCGCCCTCGGCCGCCATCGTGCGGGCGATGGAGTCCTGGGCGTCCGAAGCCCGGTCGCACGGGATCTCCGTGACGACCGTTCTGCGCGAGGGTCCCGCCCGGGACGTGCTGTTGGCGGTCGTGAAGGAGGTCCGGGCGGAGGCGATCCTGGTTGGGACGCGGGGTCGGACCGACGCGAACCGACTGCTTCTGGGCTCCGTCTCGGCCCACGTCGCGACCCGTTCCCCGGTCCCGACGCTGGTCGTTCCCTAGCCGGGCCGCGCGCCGGGACGCCCCGCTCCCGGGGCCGATCGCGCATCGACTCACGCCGCCGCGGCGACGTAGATGACAACCGCGAGGACCACGATGAGGATGTAGGCGAGGTACCGCCCGAGCCGGCCCGCCATAATCGTCGTCTTCAGGACGTGCGAAATGCCCCCGCCCAACCGAACGAGGGCCTCGTAGAACAGCTTGAACGCGTCGAACACCTCGAGGTCGACGTTGTACGGCTCGATCGCGTCCACTCCCGCGACCGAGACCGCCCCGGCGCTGGCGCGGACCTCTCGGGTCCCGAGCACGGAGCCCATCATGATGCGGATGCCGGTGCTGTAGCCGAACGAGGTGTAGGTCTCTCCGGGGGCTCCAGGGGCAGTGCCGGCCATCCAGGGAGCGACGCGGCGTGGAGCCCGGTGGCGTCCCAGGGCAAGGTATCCTACCCCCACCCCGACGCCGATCAACACCACGATCGGGATCATTGGCGGGGAGAGGATGCCGAACGGGCTACCGGAGACGATCGACCAACCGTTGGGGACAAGCAAGAGTCCCGAGACCGGGGCGCTCACCGGCATCCCGGCCAGTCCCTCGACGGCGGGCGTGAGAAATCGAAGCACCCATGGCGCGAAGACGCCGAGGAGAAGCACCCCCCCGCCGACCGCCCCCACGACCGCCCCCAGACGACGTCCCCCGTCGGCGGCCCCCGACGACCGGGGGCGCCACAGGATCGAGAATCCGGCGAATTTGACCATGGCGACGAGGATCAACCCTGCCGCGAGGGCGACCGCCGCGCCCGACAGGAGACCGACGAACTGGACCCAGGGTTGACTGAATCGGTACGACTGGAAGAGCGCCTCGAGCACCATCCATTCGCTCACGAATCCGGCCAGCGGGGGACCCGCGGCGAGGCTCAGCGTCGCCGCGATCGTTCCGGCGGACCCTTCGGGACTGGTCCGCTTGACCCGGCCATCCACCGAATTCAGGTCGAAGGTGTGGGCGGAGTGCTCGACGAACCCGGCGCTCAGGAACAGCGCGGTCTTCGCCACCGCGTGCGCGAGCGACTGATAGAAGGCCGCGAAGAGGGCAAAGACCGCGAGGCCGACGATCCCGTCACTGCGGGCGAGCAACGCCACGCCGAGCGCGACCAGGATGAGCCCGTTGTTCTCGATGGTGCTGTAGGCGGGAAGTCCCTTCGTGTGCTCGCTCACCGCGGCGTACAGCGCGCCGAGGAGCGCGGAGACCGCGCCGATGCCGAGCATCGTGGCTCCCCACCAGAGGGGCGGATTCGGGAGCAGCGAGACGATCCGGAACAGGCCGTACACGCCGGCCAGGGTCAGCGTGGAGCTGAGCACCGCGGACGCGTTCGACGGCGCGGAGGAGTGGGCGATCGGGAGCCACTCGCTCATGTGGAACGGGGCGATCCCCATCTTCAGCCCGAACCCGATCAGGCCCGCCACGAAGACGAGGTTCGCGAGCGGGTTGGCCGTCAAGGTGGGGCCGAACGTGAAGGTCCCGGTACCGACCCGCAGCCCGGCGACCGCGAGGATGACGAACAGCGTGCTCGCCTCCCCGAACGCGAGAAACACGAACGCGGCGGAGAAGACGCGGTCGCCGCGCCCCTTCGCTTGCAGGATCATCCCGTACGACGCGAGGGTCATCGTCTCCCAGCCGAGGAGGAACAGGACCTGGTCCGACGCGCTGATCAAAAGGGCGATCGACCCAAGGGTGAGGCAGTAGCAGACCGCCAGGAGGGGCGACGGGCGGTCGTCGTACCAGACCGAGTAGACGGAGGTCGC
>JASHVP010000057.1 GCA_030044475.1 Thermoplasmata archaeon
GAGTTCAATGACTGGTTCAAGTACCGCGGGATGGTCGAGCCGCTCAAGCTCGTGATGGAGCAGCGTGAAGTGAAGTGGGAAACGACGTTCGGCACGGTCGGCCCGTACACGTTCCGTTCGTTCTTCTCCGTCAACTACAACGTGCGGACGGCCGGCGCCCAGGACTATTGGACGACGATCGGCGACCCGAACTTCGCCGCGCTCGAAGACCGGATGCTGCTCCGATTCCATCCGATGACCCGCGCCCGCTTCCGGGCCGTCGAGGCGAGCTCGGAGCGTCTCGAGCTCGGGGATCTCGACTTCGAACTCGCCGGCCCGATCCGGGACCATCTGACGCTCGTGCACGCGATCGAAACGTCCCACCCGCTCGTGGCGAGCCGGTTCCGGTCGCGCTCGGTCCGGCTCGAGCGGCCGCTCTACGCCGAGCTCCGGGCGGTCTCCGACCGCGCGCTGAAGGCGACGAGCTTCCCGAAGTTCTCGCCGCGGCTCAAGTCGCGGGCGGTCCGCCTCGCCGCGGCCGCCGCGCTGCTCCGGTGGTTCGCCGAGCCCCGCGAGCCGACGCTCTCGATCGGACCGCTCGAGTCCGAGTTCGCTCGGCGCTTCTACGAGGAGGAGATCCGTGCCCGCGAAGGGCGGCAGGCGCGACCCGCCGGGTGAGCCGGGCGCCCCCCCGAGATTCCGGCACCCGAGTGCCGAGCTCGTGCAGAGGGCCGCCGGCCGGGTCGTCCGGGGCGGGAAGGCGTCGTTCGTCTCCCAGGCCGCGTTCCGGCGGGCGCTCCTCCGGGCGATCCGGACCGAGGAGCCGCTCGCCGCGATCGGCGGCCCGCGGATCCGCCGGCTGCTGATCGACTACCCCGGGATCCGGATCTCGGTGCGGTACCGGGAGCGACCGAACGCGCCGCCGCCGCGCGACTGCCCGGTGTGCGGCGCCGAGCTCACGCCGATCCGGAACCGGACCCTCGCGGAGGAGACGATCGTCCTCGGCCGTCGATGCCCCCGCTGCGGGTACTGGACCCACGCGAACCGACGGATCCCCGTGCGCTACTCGTTCGGGAAGAGCGGGATCGACGGCCGCCCGCTCCCCTGACGGTCGCGCGGGCGGGCGGCCCGACGCGGGCCGGTGGCCCTCAGGGCGCCGGCGCTCGTCCCGGTGTCAGGGGACGGTGCGGAGCACGCGGCCGGCGTGCCCGTCGATGAGGATCATCGTCTTCTCGCCCTTCCGCTCGAAGAGGAAGTACCAGACCGGCACGTGGAGGAGCTCCCCCTCCGTGATCGTGACTTCGCAGTGGAGGTTCGACACCATGCTGTGCTTCTTGTGGGCGGCCTCCGACTGCAGCTGCTGCACGTACGCCTTCGCGGCGAACCGCGCCGCATCCTCCCCCAGGTCGCCGTTCAGGATCGGCGCCCCGTCCGGGACGGACTTCTTGTCGAAGAACGCGCGGTCGCCGAGCTGGAACTCGTAGTCCTTCGGCTGGTAGGCGGTCATCGACTTCACGGCGACGACCGGATACTCGTACTGGCCGGAGATCGTCTCCGCGCGGGTCGGGTTCACGACCGGACCGCCGAAGATCGGAACGACCGTCGTACCGCCCCGGTTGCCGCTGAGGGCGCTGCCGAGGAGGGACGCGGCGGCGATCGTGCCGACGGTCGTGCCGACGCTCGTCGCGACCGCCTGGTACTGGTACGTCGTCGAGGCCGCGGCCGGGAGGACCCAGAACGGTACGTAGGAGAGCTTCGCCTCGACCAGCTTCGACTCCTCGAACGCGTGCCGGTGCAGGAACCCCTGGTCGAGGAACTCGTGGACGATCTTGAGCGCCGCGTCCTGGCTCGTGACCTTGAGCGAGAGCATGGTGTGCTTGTTGATCTGCTTCCACCCGTCCCCGCCGAGCGTGACGGAGCCACCGCAGTAGTCGCAGTTGATGATCATCTCGCCGAACGTCGGGTGGATCGGAGCCCCGCAGGTCGGGCACTTGAGCTCCTGGACCCCGGCGGCCGCGAGCGTCGGCGACGACGGGGTAGCGGGGGCGGTCGGTGCGGTCCCGCCGCCGGCCGCGACCGGCGTCCCGCACTTCGCGCAGAACTTCGCGTCGTCGGGCAGCCCGGTGCCGCACTTCACGCAGTAGATCATCGACGCCTCCTCGCCTCCCGGGGTCGGTCGCCCACCGGATCAGGTCGGCATCGCGGCGCCGCAGTTCGGGCAGAACTTCGAGGTCGCCGGGACCGGGGAGTTGCACTTCGGACAGGTGCGGGGCGGCGGCGGAGCGGTCGAGGCGCCGCAGTTCGGGCAGAACTTGGCGCCCGCGGCGACCGGCTGGCCGCACTTCGGGCAGGGTGTGGTGGCCGCCGCGGCCGCGGGCGCCGCTCCGACCGGGGCGCCGCAGCTCGGGCAGAACCGGTTCCCCGCGGGGACCATCGCGCCGCACTTCGTGCACGGCGCCCCCGCGCCCTGGGCGTACATGCTCTGCATCTGCCCGGACATCCCGTAGCCGATCCCGAGCCCCGCGCCGAGCCCGACGCCCGCGCCGGCGAGCGCCCCCGCCCCACCGGACGGGTTCGCGGCGGCGGTGGTCATCGCCTGGCCCGCTTGGTACTGGAGGTAGTTGACGCCCAGCACGCCCATCGTCGATCGGGTGTTGACCGCCTTCTGGACTTCGTCGGGCAGGTTGATCGACAGCCCCTGGATCTGCTGGATCTCGACGCCGAAGGGGCCGAAGTGCTGCGGCGCGAACCCCAGCACGGCCTGCTCGATCGTCGTGAGCTGGGTCGCGAGGTCCGTGACCCGCGTCCCCTGGTCCTTCAGCTTTCCGAGGGTGTTGTAGGTCAGCAGGACCATCTGGTCCCGGAGCCGGGCCTCCACGTCCCCGGTCGTGACGGCGCCGAACGTGCCGACGAACTGGTTGATGAAGTTGTCCGGCGCGCTCACGTGCCAACGGTACGACCCGAAGACCCGGAGCTGCACGAGCCCGAAGTCCGGATCCCGGAAGACGTACGGCTCGGCGCTGCCGAACTTCCCGTCCAACGTCCGTCGTTGGAGGTAGTAGACCTCCGCCTCCTGGCGGACCCCCGAGAGCGCCTGGATCAGGCCGCCGACGAGGCGGGCGTTCAGGCTCGTGAGGGCGTACCGGTCCGGCTTGTCCAGGTAGGCGAGGACCTTCCCGTCGCGGTAGAAGACCGCGGTCTCGTCCTCCCGGACGACGATGTTGTCGCCCCAGCGGATGTTCCGCGGGACGCGCCACATCACGTTCGGGCCCTTGTAGACGTCCTCCCAGTTGACCGTCGTCGCGCCGATGACGCTGCCCCCCTTCGACGGAATCGGTGCGTTCGTGACCATCGTTCGGACCCCTTCTCGTTACGACACCTGGATGCCTTCGACCGCCCGCATGCGGGCGCGGAACGCCTGCTCAAGCTGGCTGACCTGCTGGCGCGCCGTCGCGACGACGCCCGGCGCGGCGCTCGGGTTCGCCGAGGCGCCCATGAGGAGGCTCGGCAGCGGGGCGACCGTCTGGGCGAGCTGGTCCGCCGCCTGCGCGAAGCCGTAATCGTACTCGTAGAGCCGGTCGAGCTGCTGGGGATTCACGCGCACCGCAGGCGAGATCCCGGTGTATCCCTGTTCCGCGTGCCGGATCTCGCCTTCGAGCCGCATCAGGTCCGCGACGAGCGGCGAAAGGTCGTTGAGCACCTGGAACTGGTTGACGTTCGCCAGCGCGGACCGGGAGTTCTCGAGGGTCGCCCGGGCGTTCTTCACCTTGTCCGCGACCTGCAGCCGGAGCAGGCTGTCCGCCTGGCGGATGTCCTCGGCCTGCCGGTAGCCCCGGAAGCCCGGGACGAGGAGCTGCAGACGCTTCAGCACGCCCCGGTCCCCCTCGACCCTCTGCCGGAGGTCGACCGGAGGGCCCCCGGCCGGCGGCTGCGTGCCGGTCGAGCTGCCGCCCTCGACGATCAGCGACGAGCCGCAGGTGTTGCAATACCGGGATCCGGCGGGCGAGGTCGTGCCGCACTTCGGGCACACCAGGCCCGCCGCGGGCGCCGGGGCCGCGGGCGCCGACGGAGGAGCGGTCGGGGTGGCGGCCATCCTACGGGCTCCTCGGGGGCGGAGAGGTGGGGGCCGCCGGAGCGGGCGGCGGGGCCGTCGCCGGGACGCTCGGGGAGTTCGCGGCCGCGTAGGAGAACGCCGAGGGGGCCGACTCCTGGCGCCACGCCTGCCGCGCCACCTGCTGGTTCTCGGTCGCGCGCACCGCCCGCCCTCGCCACGCGATGAGGGCGACCGCGACGATCAGGACGACCAGGGTGAGGAACAGCCCGAGCAGCATCCACGTCGTGGAGAGGACGCCGTAGGTCGGACCCAGGCCGATCGTGAGGAAGAGGACCGCGAACCCCATCCCGAAGAACCCCCACGCCAGCGACCGCTGGGCGGTCGGGTCGCGGGAGAACGACTCCGCCAGATACGACCCGAGACAGAGGATCAGCGCGAGGATCCCGATGAGGAGGAGAGCGTAGAAGTGCTGGTTGCCCGGCAACGCGAAGTAGACGAGGAGGAACAGCACCGCCGCGGTGACCAGGAAGAGCGCGGTGAGCACGAGACCGCTCCAGCGGTCCCGGACCGGTTGGAGCTGAGGAGAGGGAGCCCCCATGGAGTTCGCCTTCTCGAAAAGACCCGGCCGAGTATAAGACGGTACGGCCGAGCTCCGGGGCCGCTCAGAGGCGCGGCTCGTCGTCCTTCTCGCGACGCGGCTTCGGCGCCGGAGCGCCGGGGACCGGAGGGGCCGGTGGCTCCGGCACCGACTTCGGCGTTCCGGGCGCGGGGGTCCCGGAGGTCGCCTTCGCTGCGGGAGGGCCCGGCGGTCCGGCCTTCGGGGGGACGCCGGTCGACGGGCGCGCGGACTTGGCGCCGTGGTCGGCCTTCGGAGGGGTCGCCGTCCGGGGAGCGGACGTCGGGTGGGCCGTGGACGGCTTCGGTCGCTGGAAGACCCCC
>JASHVP010000058.1 GCA_030044475.1 Thermoplasmata archaeon
CAACGACCTCACGCAGAAGCGAATCCGTCGGGGGACCTTCCGCAGCGAACACGAGCTGATCGAGGCGCTGAAGCAGTATGTGGAGACGTACAACGAGGATCCACGACCGCTCCGGTGGAGGGCGACCGCGGACCAGATCCTCGCCAAAGTCACCTGGAACCGGTTAAACGTAGATCTGGCTGGCGCACGACACTAGGCGGGAGCCGGGGCGTGGCCCCTTCGGCGCGATCTCTTCCGGGCCCGCGGAGAGACGGGCGTCCCCTCGGTCACCCGAACCGGTCGAGCCGGCCGAACGCGGGGTCGGAGATCCGGCGATCCTCCGTCGCCGCCATCGAACCGGCGACCGCGCGGCACTCCGGGGTCGCCTCGAACCCCGGGTCCGCGAGGTGGTCGTTCGGGCCGAACTCGACGCCGTGCCGGCCCGAGAGGCGGCTTTCGAGGTAGTACGTCGCCTGCGCTCCGCGGTCGGGCCGAAGTCGCTCCGCCTCGGGGGAGCGGAGCGCCTCGCTCAGGGAGGCGAAGCGACGCGGGGTGGCGGACCAGGAGACGATCCCGACCGCCGGCAGGGGGGCCCCTTCCACGATCGCCGGCACGGGGTACCAACCCTCCCCCGCCGTTCTCCGCTCGGCGACGTTCGACGTCGGAGCCCCGATCGCCCTCCGCCATCCCGCCACCACCGGGAGATCGGCGCCCAGGTCCGACCGCAGGAACGCCAGGAGCCGCTCCGCCAGGGAGGCGCCGGGAAGCCGGTCCGAGTACGCCGTGAACGCGGTCCAGAACTCGACCGGCCAGCCGTCGCCCCGGCAGACGCTCCCGGGCCCGACGTCCCGGACCTGCGCACGATCCACCCAGAAGAGGAGGCAACGGATCCCCGGGACCGTGCCCGAGGTTTCCTCCGCGTGGATCCGAAGGTCGGGCGAGCTGAGATTCGACGTGAACCTGCGGTACCGCTCGGACCACGCCCCATAGTAGCGGGCGAGAGGCGGTCCGCCGGGGGTCGTGAGCGTGACCACCCGGGCCTTCCGGAATCGGCCGAATTCATCGCCCGGTCGGAGCAGCCCGGCCCAGCTCATCCGGGCCCCGTGGGCGACGATCAGCTCGCCCGTCTCCACGGCCATGGCGGTGCCCCTCGGCGCGACGACCCGTCCGGTCGGCCGTCAGCCGTCGTGCGGGGACCTCAGGTCCCGCCCGGTCTCGAGCAACGACTTCAGGTTCATGGCGAAGTACGTCCAGCCCCACTCGGCCCCGCCGTAGAGGTCCGTCCACTCCTCGACCTTCGGAAACCCCTCGTGGTCGAGGCGCAGGATCGATCCGTCGCCCTCGGGGTCGACCGACAGCTTGAACACGGTCCCCTCAAGCGACACTCCGGGCCAGCTCCACGCGAGCGCGATGTGGCGCCCGGGCTCGAAGGCGACGACCGTACCCGTATGGGTCGGACCCCCGGTCCATCCGAGTCGGTACGCGCCGCCCGTCCGGGGGTCGAGCTCCGCGACGTCCGCGAGCCAGCGCACCAGCCATTTCGCGTCGGTGATCGCCTCGAACGTCCGGGCCGGAGGGGTTCGAATGAAGTACTGGTGACTCACGGTGCGGGTCGATGGGGCGGTCATGGGATCGATCCCCGACCGCCACGCCGTCCGACCGTCTTAATCCAAGCGGCCGGGCGCGCCCCCCGCTCCGGCACCGTTCGCGGTCCGACCCTCGGAGTCCGAGAGGTGGACCTGGCGCAGCCGCTCCTCGTACCGCGGGTCGCGCCGCCGGTCGTCCGGGAACGGGTCGACCCGCGGGTGCTCGATGCCCCAGACGCTCCGGTCGGGGACGGCGCGGTCGTACCCGGAGAACGCTTCGTCCAAGTCCCCCGTCGCCGCGGGGACGGAGGCTACGACCCCGGCCGGGACGGACCCCGGCCGGGACTCGTCGGTGCGCCGGTCGAGCCACCCGCGTCCTTCCCCGGTCCGGCCGGTTCGGAAGCCGACGACGGCGAGCCACGCCCTCCGGGCGGGAGAGGCGGCGTTCGGGCCGGGGACCAACTCGCGGAGATGCGCGGGGGCGGTCTCAAATGTCCTCCGCCGACGCATCGCGGCGAACGTGGCCCCCCACGAACGCCATCCCGTGCGGGGACGGTCCCGACGCATGCGAGCGTACTTCCGGACCCCGCGGGGGACGGAACTGGCGCGCCGGTTTCCGGAGCGATTCCCGGGTCCGACCTCGCTCGACGGGTCGCGGGCGGCCCGCACCGGAGGCCCGTCCCCCGGCGACCGCACCGCCGATCCGGCGCCCTCCCCTCGGCGCCGCGCGCCGACTCAGAGGACGACCAGGTACACGTCGTTGCCGAGGTAGTTCGCGACCCACACGTCGTTCGTCGTCGCGTCGTACGCGATTCCGTAGGGGTCGGCGCCGACGTCCACGGATCCCTCGGTCGTGAGGGTCAGGGAGAGGACGCTGACGTTGTGGTTGCCCGAGTCGGCCGCGAGGACGAATCCGGCGGCGGTGTCGATCGCGAGCCCGCGGGGGACGGAGCCGACGAACCCCAGCCGCGACGCCGCGACCAAGGGCAGGGAGCGGACCTCCTCGGTGGTCGAACAGGACACGTACACCCAGTGGTTCGAGCCATCGTAGACGAGGCCCACCGGGTCGAGACAGAGGGTGTACGTCGTCGCGACGGCGTAGGTCGTGGGGGAGAGCCAGGCCACGTGGTCCGAGCCGAACAGCGTCACCAGGACCGCGCTCCGCTGGGAGTCGTAGGCGACCGAGATCGGGTGGCTTCCCACCGAGGTCTTGTGGAGGACGCTCCCGCCGAGGCCGACGATCCAGACGTACCCCGTGGAGTAGCTGGTGACGAACAGCTTGGTCCCGTTCGGGTCGTAGACGACGTCCGTCGGGTGGGCCCCCACGGCGATCGTCCGCGTCACACGGTCGGTGGCGTCCGAGATGAGCGAGACACTGCTCGAACCGTTGTTCGCGACCGCCACGTCATCGTACCGCGAGACGAAGGCGAGCCCCTCCGGCTCGGTCCCGACCGCGATCTTCGCCGCGACCCGATAGCTCGTGGCGTTGATGACCCAGACCGAATTCGAACCCGAGTTGGAGACGAACAGCTCGTCCTTCACGGGATCGAAGGCGATGGCGTAGGGTCGGACTCCCGTCAGGACCGACCGGACGACGCGGAACGTCAGGCTGGAGACCGCGGAGAGGTCGTTCGACCCCTCGTTCGTCACGTAGACCGTCTTCGAGACCGAGGCGTAGGCCGCTCCCCACGGGCGGGTCCCCACCGTGATCGTGGCCGTGTCGAACCCGGATTCCGCACTGAGGACGGTGACCGAATCCGAGCCGGAGTCCGCGACGTACACCGCGGCGGTCCCGGCGTCATAGCCCAACGTCTCGGGGGAGGTCCCGGCCACCGCCGAGTGGAGCACCGTGTCGTTGACGCCGGAGATCTCGCTGACGTTCGCCGAACCGGCGTTCGCGACGTAGACCTCTCCGGTGGCGGGGTCGTACGCGGCGCCGCTGGGGGTCGTCCCGACGCCGACCGTGGCGACCACGGTGTCGTTCGCGTCCGCGATCACGCTGACGTCGTTCCCTCCGCCGTTCGCCACGAACACCCGGTCGGTCGCGGGGTCGTAGGCCACGCCCGACGGGCTCGCACCGACCGGGATGTTCGCGACGACCGTGTCGCTCGCGGCGGAGATCACGCTCACGTTGCTCGAGCCGCCGTTGGCCACGAACAGCTGGCCCGTGCCGGAGTCGTACGCGATCGCGATCGGGAACGAGCCCACCGGTACGCTCGCGACGACGCGGTTCGTCACGTCCGAGAGGACGCTGACGTTGTGGCTCCCGTAGTTCGTGACGAACACCTGGTGGGTCGAGGGGTCGTAACTCACGGCCGACGGGGCCGTTCCGACCGGGACGGTCCCCACGAGGGTGTTGTTCGACGCGTTGACGACGCTCGTGGAATTGGAACCGAAGTTCGCGACGAACAGCTCCCCCGTACCGGAGTCGTATGCGATCCCGAGGGGGGCTTTCCCCACTCCGATGCTCGTGGGCGTCGCCGAGACGGCGCTCGGAGGAACGGAGGCCGTCGGGGACGGCACGGACGGGCCCGGTGGTTCGTCGGCGACCCCACGCACGGCGGGCGCCGCGCCGGAGGGGAACGCGACGGAGCTCCCCGGCGCCAGCAGCAGCACCACGACGGCGAACGACGCGACCGCGAGGGCACCTCCGTAGGATCGGAGCATCGGAGCTCACCCCGGGGAGGATGCCTCCACGGAATGCGGCCTGTTATACGTTCCGACATCGGCAGAAACGGGGGAACGGGCCTTCGAGCTCGCCCGGGGCTCCCCCGGCGGAGGACCACGGAAGGGGCCCCGACGACCGGCGGGTCCCCCGCTTCGGACCTACGCGGAGAACTTGCGGAAGAAGCTGTCCGGATTCCAGCGCGGCCGCTGCGGGTCGTCGGCGACCTGCAGCAGGAAGCGACCGAGAAGTTCGGTGAACTGCGCCGCGGCCTCTCGGTCGACCGGCTGGTCGAGGTCGTCCGCCGGGGAATGGTACCGATCCCGGAGGAACGTGTTCACGGCCTCTTCCTCCGGCGACCCGGTCTCGTACCCCAGCGACAGCATCAGCGAGGGGACTCCCGACTTCACGAAATTGTACTGGTCGCTCCGGATGAAGAGGACGCGATCCGGCATCGGGTCGGCGTGGACCCCCAGTCCCGCCGCGCGGCCGAGCGCCCGGATCTCCGGTCCCAGGGTGGACTCGTCCAACCCCTGGACCTCGAGGGACTTCAGGGGAAACAGCGGCATGAACATGTCCATGTTCAGGTCGGCCACGATCGACCCCCGGAGGCTGGGGTGCTTCGCGAAGTACGCCGACCCGAGCAGTCCCTTTTCCTCGCCGGTCACGGCGAGGAACACCAGCGACCGCTTCGGTCGGGCCCCGGCCGCGTGCAACTGGTGAGCGATCTCGATCAAGGTGGCGACGCCCGAGGCGTTGTCCATCGCCCCACTGTAGATCCGGTCTCCGTCGATCGGCTCCCCGATCCCGAGGTGATCGAGATGGGCGCTCCCGACGACATACTCGTGACGGAGGGTGGGATCGCTCCCCGGAAGAACGCCGACGACGTTCGCGCATTGGACCGTCGTCCGTTGGACCTGGACATGCGCCCGAATCCGCCGCGCGAGGGGAAACCGCGGGATGGGATCGGACCGTCCGAGGAGATTCAGGATCTCCGCTGCCGTATGGCCACTTCCAGCGAGCAGGAGGTCGAACCGAGCCGGGTTCCACGCCAGCGAGAGGGGCATCGGCCGTGGCTCGTCCGGCCCATACTCCGCCAGCTCCATCCTCGGCAGGAGGAGACCGGTCGCGACCCGGGGCCACGGGAGATCGGGCACCTTCGGGTTGGACAACAGAATCCCCCCGGCGGCCCCGGCCCGTCGCAACGCTCGGTGTCGCTCGGACAGGGATTGGTAGTGGGCCTTGACCGGCCCCGGGAGGTTCGAGGGCCCGCCGATGAAGAAGACCGCGATCTTCCCGTTCAGGTCGAGCCCCGCGAGATCGCTGTACTCGTATTCCGGAATCTCGAGCGCGTAGCCGACGAACGCCGCCTCGGCCTCGAGGTCCGGTACGGTCTCCGAGGTGACCGCGATCTGCGCGTCCTCGCGGAGCCGGATCGGCTCGCTGCCCGTCGGCCCGACCAAGCTCAGCGAGCTCGCGGACTCGTCGAGCTGGGAGACCTGGAAGCCGACCGATTGGAGGAATCCGTCGGTCCCGGCCGGCTCGAGTCCGGCGGCCCGGAACTGCTGACCGACGTACTCCGCGGCCCGTCGATACCCGCCGGTTCCGGTACCTCGGCCCTCCATCGAGTCGTCGGCGAGCGCCTGGACGTGCGACCACCAGCTCCGGCCGCGGGCGGGCCAGTCGGGGCCGGTCATGGAGGACCCCGGGCCGGCGCGGTCGACACGGGGCGGGGTACTCCGCCGGCCTCTTAGCGACACGGGCCGCCCGTCCCGAACTGGTCCGGCGGACACGCTCCCGTCAGGAATCGGGGTCGTGGCCGCAGTGCGGGCACGCGCGGGCGTCGGCGTCACGCATCCAGCCACAGTGAAGGCAGACTCGGCGGGGGAGCGAACGGGCCGCCGCCGGCCGGTCCTCGGGAGGTGTGTAGACGATCGCCAGGACTCCGCCGATCACCCCGAGAACTCCGCCGAGCAGGGATCCCCCGAGACCGGCGAGCGCGAAGGCCGAGAGCACCACGATCACGGTCCCGCCGCCGATGTGCCAACGAACCGAGGCGTACACGAAGACCCCGAAGAACACGATCAACAGGCCCAGGATCACCTCGATGATCCCGATCGCCACGAACGCTCCGGTGTCCGCTCCGAAGGCGAGACTCTGGGCTCCGAGCCCGGTGGCTGCGATCACCCCGCCGGACACGACGACGAACGCCCCGCCCAGAATGGAGAGGGCGGCGGCGGCGCTCGGCCGCTCGTACCGCTCCTCGGGCCGGGGCCCCATGAGGTCGTTCCAGAGCCGATTGGGCGGTTGCTGCGCCATGGGTCGCGGGAGACCTGCGGTCCGGGGTCGGGAGGAGGACCCCCCAATCAAGCCCGCCGCGCAGATAACCCGACGCCGCGCCCGCTGCGCACGCCGCCGCGGTCCTTCCCTCGTCCCCTCCGGCGAGCCCCCCGTCGGGCGGGGGCTCCTCGGTCTTAACTCACCGGCTCCTTGCGGGGCCGGAGCGTCCCCCATGCCGAGACAGGTCCGCGTTACGATGTACATGACCTTGGACGGGTTCGCCGCGCTGGCGGAGACGCCGGAGGACCCCGAAGCGGAGCGTCAGTTTTGGGAGGCGATGTGGAAGGGACCGATGGGTTCCGTCGACACCCTCTTGCTCGGGAGGAAGACCTACGAAGTCTGGGCCGGATTCTGGCCGGGCCTCGTCGACACCGAGAACGAACACTGGCGCGCCTTCGCCCGATTCTCGACGCGGGCGGAGAAGGTCGTGTTCTCGAAGACGCTCCCGTCGGCCGCCTGGGCGAACACCCGGATCGTCCGGGGGTCCGTCGCCGACGAGATCGCCCGCCTCAAGTCCCTCCCGGGCCAGGACATCATCGTCGCGGGGGGCGTGCAACTGGTTCGGTCCGTGCTCGCCGACGATCTCGCGGACGAGCTCTGCCTCACCGTATCTCCCTCGCTGATCGGGCGGGGCCTGCCGCTCTTCGCGACGGAGCCGACGCTCGACCACCACGACGAGATCGTCCCGCTCGGAGCTCCCGGTCGACACGATTTCCGGTTGGTGGAAGCGCGCCCGTTCCGATCCGGAGCGGTGTTCCTGCATTACGCTCTCGTCCGGAAGGAGGGGAACCCGCATGGAATCTGAGGTGGACCTGCTGCGTTCGTGGTTCGCCTATCTCGCCGCCGCTCGGAAGGGCTACCTCGACACCCTCGCCCAGCTTCCCCCGGCCGAGTTGACGCGCGACCGCGGCGCCTCGTTCCCGAGCCTCTTGGACATCTTCGCGCACTCGCAGGGCGCTCTGTACTTCTGGATGAAGGACTGCGCGAAGTTCCCGTTCCCGGCGCAGGAGGGGGATCCCAACGCCCCGCCGTCGGTCGCGATGTTGCGAACGGACGAGGCCTACATCCAGACCCAGATCGCGCGGGTGATGGCGGAACTCACCGAGGCGGACCTCGCGAGGACCGTGCACCGAGAGAGCGGGAAGGGCTCGGACCACGACTGCGACGTTCCGGTGCGCGACGCGCTCTGGCACCTCGTGGAGGAGGAACTCCAGCACCGGGGGGAGATCAACGCGCTCCTGTGGCAGCTCGATGTCGAAGCGCCGGTGTGGGACTGGGTCGACTGGGCCCACCAGGTCGGCCGGATCCGGCACGCGCCCCCGCGCCCGGACTGAAGCGAACGGGAGAGAATCCCCCCGATGGGGAGCGCGGCGGGGACGGGAGCCATCCGTCGTCGCGACCGGCTGTGACCGGTTCCCCGGGGTCGGCGGACCGCGTCCCCCCGACGGGCGCCGTAAGGTCTTAGGCGACCGGGAATTTTGGCCGGGGGGACATGGCGACGGAACTGCAGCTCCTTCGCGCCCTGTATCGGTATCACTTCCGAAGGCTCCGGGCCTACTGCCGCGTCATCTGGGCGCTGCCCGCGAAGGAACGGTACCGGGATCGGGGCTCCACGTTCCCGTCCCTCGTCGACCTCTACTTGCACATTCTGGACGACTACCGGTTCTGGTTCATCCAGGCCTACTCGGGGAAGAGCTTCCCCGAGTTTCCGCTCGGCGTTCGCCTCAGTCGGGCCGAGGCGGAGCGGGCGACGCGGGACGTGGAGCGGTTGGTCACGAAGTTCCTCACGAAGCTGCGCGGCCGGGACCTCGACCGGAAATTCTACATTCAGGTCGACCGGAGGTCGATCACGATCCGCGCGATGCTGTTGCAGATGGTGCAGGGAGACCTGCAGCACAAGGGCGAGCTGAACGCGCTCCTCTGGCAGATGGACGTGACGCCTCCCCGGGTCGATCTGGCGCGAACCCATCGATTCTGAACGACCCGGCGGGCCCCCCCGTCCCCCACCGTCGGCCCTCGGGGCCACCGAAGGATCCCGGGGGTCTCGGGCGGACGATTCCCGGAGCGGGCGTCCGACGACTTCGAGGATGGGCCACCGCCCTCCCGGCCGTGACCGAGAAGGCCGAGGGACGCTCCGGTCTGCCGTCCTGGCAGGTTCGGGGCAAGACGTTCCTTCGGATGGGAACTGGGAGGACTGTCGCCACCTTCCGCCTCCCGAAGGAATCCGCCACGATCCTCGCGGCGGCCCATCCGGCGTACGCCCCGGCGGTGCATCGCCGGGACGCGGACCGGACGTACCTCGGGCTGGAGGTCCGGCTCCGCGGCGCCTCGGGAGCCCGCCTCTCCCGTTGGGTCCTCGAGGCGTGGGCGGCGACCGCCCCCCGGAGCGTGGTCCGGAGGTTTCTCGCTCGAGGGGGGCCACTCCCCCGGCGTCCCCGACCCCGAGCGGACAGGCTTAGAGAGCCGGGGCGCTGCGGGGATTGGCCTCG